>DUIO01000033.1 GCA_013330315.1 Methanosarcina sp.
TGAATGTTTATAAGTTTTTTCGGGTTGGTCACAGTGTCGTCCGCTATCGAGTTCTGTCTTGTCGGAAACTTGCTTATCTTGGATTGAATGTTTATAAGTTTTTTCGGGTTGGTCACAGTGTCGTCCGCTATCGAGTTCTGTCTTGTCGGAAACTTGCTTATCTTGGATCAAGGTAAGTGGGTTTAGAGGATTAGCCCGAACCCACAAGATAGAATCTTCCCTTCCCGTCACAAAATGGAGCTTACCCAGTTGCGTTTTGAAGAAATCGTATATCTTTTTATAAATTCTTTTTAAAGGTTCTTTGAGGTTATACTTTTCTTTAAGATATTTAGCTAATTGGCTAACGCTATAGGGTTGCTCGCTAGTCATTTCATAAAAATTTGATATCTGCCTCTGAGTGAGCCCTGGCATAATCTCCCCCCGTAGCATACTGGTATAGTTCGGTCCCAAAAAATTGAAAAAAAATAAGGGAGTTTATGCCCTCAGAGCCTCAGCTATCGAGACCTGACGGTAATGCTTACAAAGATCCCCGCAACCGTTCCTGGTGAGCTTGTGCAGGGCAATATCCACCCTGCAGCCTGAACAGGTCACATAAACCCATTGAGGACGCAGGAATCCACGAAGGTTAAGCCCGTCTTCATGGTCGTAACTGTGGACTTCCGCAGAGCTCAAGAGAGCCCCGCAGGAAGGACAAGAATGAGAAGAAACGCGAACCCGGATAGAGTCATAAACCGCGTTGACCGTGAATATATTTTCAATACTTCGGGTTTCGGTTAATGGTGCTCCTTGTGGAGGTATTGCATGTTTTACCTTTTGCCAGCACTCCGGACCATATCCCCGGCTTTTGCTCTTGTGATCCTTGAGAGCCCGCCCACATCGAAGGCAACGAGTATATAGTAGGGGAGTGTTCACAGGCCTACCCCCTGAGCCCTGAGAGTTTCCGCAGGAATAGAGGACCAGACCATAGAGCCCGAGAACTTAAATTTTATTAGATTATCAAGGCGATAAAGGGGCCTTATATTGCAGAGTCTCCACAGATGTGACTTACCTGGCACATACCAAGAAAGAGGGTTCGCATGAGTTAGATAGCTAGAATTAAACTCCTCTCTGCTTACTCTACGGCTGTTTTTTAGGGTTGCAACTGCGACAATATAACCGCGTGGTGTTGGCTCAAAGTCCCACCGCTCAGCCCTCCCTTTGCTGTAATTCACCTTAAAAAAATCTTTTATTGCTTGAGTTTCTTCTTTTTTTGGTGCTGTCAGGCTGGCATATATTGCAATATCCTTTCCGATATACTTTATAGGGGCAGGATATAGGCGGTGCTCGTCAATTTTGTAGGATGTAGCGATTAAGTGCGCCCATTCCTGCCGGACCGCGAGAACTGGAATATTTAGAGGCATTATACCCGGCCCCCTGCTAAATTTTGACAGTGACGTCTAGGACCTGGCCACAGTGTGCGCCCACATGTGCAACCGCGAGCGAACCAGAGACGAGAGGCTTTATCATATTTGGAGTATTGCCGGTATAATTGCCCCTGCCGGTTCCGTTCTATCCGAGAAATACTCATGCGAACCAGCCCCCTGCCCTGTAAACCTGCTGGTAAAATTCTTCATCCTCATAGTACGGAGCGGAAGGATTACGCTGATTGTATGCAGCACGAGCAGCTCTTACTGCTGCTTGTTCAGTCGAGGAAAGAGAAGCGTATAAAGAAGGGTGACGGCCTGAACGCTGGCAAGATTTGGAGCGAGACATTTAGACCGCCCCCCTGATTACTGTCTTCCAGCAGACGGCTTTTACTCCAGTGAACTTCCCGAGCTTGAGCTTAACTGCAGGAACCCGGGCGTAAAAGCAACCGTTCTGGGCTGCAAGGGCATTTGATTCTGGCGCCATTACACCATCACCACCCAGAAGAACCAGGAGGAAATTCCAATCAGAAAAATAGCTACATAGAGCAAAACAAGATGGAATATATCTCTCCTGCTCACTGTTTCACCCCCGAAAACAGGCTTATTATCCCGCAAATTATGATAGCTCCAGCCAGACAGCAGATGTATACAGGAAAAATAACCACATCCAGAAGGCTCACACCCTCACCTCCGAAACCTGAGCCAGTAGAATCTTTTGTTTCTTGGGTTTTGTAAAGGAGAGTTTTAATTCTGCATTATGGAGAGCTATGAATTCTCTACACCCTTGTTCTGATTCTTGGTACTTGCAATCTATGCAATATACAAAGCGTCCCTCTGCTATGCAGCCTATGATCTCTTTCATACCTGCACCTCCTCAAAAAGTAAATAGGTGGAGAACATATAGTTCTCTGAGGGGTGAATCATCGGCTCTTTGCTTGGCGGCTGGTGCTCGATCTTCTCACTCCTCATCTCTGTTCACCTCCGGACTCGAGGCGAATTTTTCATTCTTTTCGGGTTTCACCTTAACAGGCCTCCATGAGTTTGATTTTGGTCTCGAGTTCGAGGTTATCTGCAAGGCAGACGAAGCCCTCTTTTCCGAGAATATCATGCTGAACACCGTTAGGGTGGAAGTTCCGGAGACCGCCAATTTCTCCTTCTAAGTACATGCTGGTAAGGACTGCTCCGAGGATCATGCTGAGGACATTAGGACACCAGGAAACAATGTCTACAATTTTACGGGCATTTCCCAGGCACTTGACTTCTTCTACCTTTTCTTTTACCCATTCGACAATGGCGGGATAATCCTGAGAGCTTACTTCTATCCTGCCGTTAGGGGCATGATAACCAATGTCTGAAGGTAGTTTGTTTAAATCGATCCTGACGTATACGTTAAAAGGTCTGGTTTCTTTCTGTTCCATTCTTGTATCACCAATTTTTCAATTTTTTTATCTCTGAGTTTCTTTGTGGCATAGTGTTTGAGTGGTTGCCACAGGCCACCAGCTGGGTGTTTTTTCCGCAGTCGTGACCAGCTGTCGACTGCACGGTGATTTATTCCGGGCCGCCTCCGCAGATCATCTTACAGAGGTTGGAGAACAGCCCGAGGGTTGCATGGTGCTTTGTGACCTCTTCACTTATCCCGGCAAACTGCTGGACAAGTGGATTTTTTCTGAGGTCTTCAAGGCTGAGGTTTTCAGGAGTAAATCCTGGATAAGAAAAGGAAGGTGCGGCAAGTTCTGCGCTCATGTCTTTACCTCCCACTGCTCCAGCTTCCAGGTAAAAAACAGGGCAATTATACAGAACAATCCAGCCCAGGGAAGGCTAAAACCACCCATGCCATATGATAGGGTGAAGTGTTCCGCAATAACGAGAGAGGCCATTCCAGCGAATATTCCCGCGAAAAATACATATGCAGAAAAAACGTAGTCTTGTAGGGAGTGAATCATCGGCTCTTTGCTTGGCGGCTGGTGCTCGATCTTCTCACTCCTGATAACCTCTTTTTTTTGCCAGGAAGGCAGGCCATTTGCGGCAGGTTCAGGCGTTGATTCTATCGCTTTCTCTTCGGTCATGCGAGCACCTCAAGCGCAGCTTCTCTCGACTACAACTTTATCGTCCTGGTCAGCAAACTTGATGTAGTCACCAGGTCTCAACGCTAACCTCTCGCACAATTCTGGAGGCAATAGAATCTTCCAGTTTCTCCATACTTTTGATTTAGTCGGTTCCATTAACATCGCTCCTCTTATTAAATGTAGTAATTACTATATTGTATAGTAGAACCTACACTATATTATTTATACATTTCTGAGGAAACTTAAGAATAAAGTTTAACTACCGGAGATTGTAATGGTTGAAGTCGTAAAGAAAAAGGAGCAAATTAATGCAACTGTATCTCCTTGGATCAAAAAACGATGTTTAGAGTTAGCTGAAACTCCTGAATTTTCCAGTGTTTCTGATGTAGTTTCCCAAGCATTATCCGAATTCTTCGGGAAATATGATTATATAAAAGCCAAAGAATCAAAGGAACGTGAAGATCGAATTCCTGATTTGCTTGATGCTCTCATGAAAACTAAAGAAGGCCAGGAATGGCTTAAATGCGTTTTTAAATCTGAAAAAGAACTGGAGAATAAAGAAGATAAATCGCGGAAGGTAATCATTGATTAATGCCTACGATCAAGAGAAAAGTTTTTAAGGAAACTTAAGAATAAAATTTAACACCTCAGACTCTGAATGGCTGGAGTCGTGAAGAAGATATGCTCTTTAGGAACAAATTCGGAACAATTAAATATATTAAACCTTTGTACCAAATATATCTAACTCGGAATCTTTCATTTACATATTCAATTTCTGTTTGTAGACAGAATTCAGTGAAAATTGGTTGGATTCGCGTGGGTGCTTTCTATCAATTAGTATCATCAGTTGGAAATTATAATGAGACTATTATCAAATCTAATGAGCGGAGCCTATTTCCTTCTGAAATCAAGACTAATAATTATGGAAATTTCCTTGCTCTTAAATTTACCCAAGAAAATCTAACTGACTTTGATAACTCTACTAAAGATCTGAATATTGATTATTTAATCTTTTCAAATGTTGATTTTAAGAAGATTATTAAATTTGCAAAAAATCTTAATCTTAGTATCAGAGATATAGAAAGTAAAGATATTGATGAGAGTCTTCGTGAAGAAATTGATGAATATATTCTCAATGATGACTACGATGGTCTGCTTGAGTTCATAGAGGATAATAAAATATTGATTAAAAAATTAGATTTATTTTTCAATAATAAAAATATCTTTAAAATATATGATTCTGGAATTGTTTGGTTAGATACTGATTTGACTAAATCAACTTCTTTTGTTGATTTGTTGAAATCTATTTTGGAGATTACATTGAAGTGAGATTAAGTTTATTTATGTGAATAGATTCTCTAACTCCTAATTCTTAAAAATAGATTTTTGGATGAGATTGTTTTATGGCTTGGGCAGATTTGTGGAGAAGTTTATTTCCAAAAAACTATATGTCATCCATATTTTTATTTATAGTTTCATATATCTTTTTACCTCATTTTGGGATTACAGATCCTATTAAAGTATTTATAATAAGTATAATTATTTGCTTAGTTGTGGGTTTTATTATTCAAGCTTTATACTACATAGCCAAGCATCTGTTATTTCCTGTAGTTAAAGCAGAATTCAATAATTCAATGAATCAGCTTATTTTAGACCGACAATATCCTGGCTCTCGAGCTGAAGATATTAGTATTAGTGTAAAACTGGAATATTCAAAGCAATTTTCAACTTTATGTACACTACTTCATTTAAATTTGAAACATTTCTTTATATGCTTTTACTGGGAACCTCGAGAAGTATTTAATTTTAAACCTAATAGTGAATATCCCACACTCTTAAAGAAAGATAATACTTTTCCTTCTATTTGTTTAGGGGACTTAGTGCCAAATAACTTATATACATATTCTTTAAGAATTTCTTGCACTTCTCATTATCAGGAAGTAAATGAGACTGTGATTAGAGTTAAAAGCTTTACGAATCCTGGAACACTCAAATATGATCTTATATTGCGATTATTTCGAATAGATGCAGGAGAAAAAAAAGTAGTGATTAAAAAAGGAAACTAATTTAGAAAAATATTTAAATTAGTTATCAATATTTTTTTATTATGACTCGTTTTATCGGGAATTCATTTAAGATTACTCCTCTATCACTCACTGGTAGAGTCATGGAAGATGAAAATCTGAGTGTAATTTCTCAATTACTTAATTCAAGGGGTTTTGATTCGAGAAGTACGCCTGGCGCTGGCTGGACCTGTTTTCAAGCAGCTAAAGATCGAGAAAGCATAGATACCTCAAAAAATATTGAAAGTTTAAACTTGCCAGATGGTTTTGAAATATTACCCACTACTGGAGTAATGGATATATTGGATACTAGGCTTAGAAACAAATTATCACCTAGAATATACTCTGAATTATCCAATAGAGAAAAGTTTGTAGTTCGGGCAACTGATTTTGTATTCTTTAACTTAGATAAATTATATTGCTTAGTTTCAACAACCAATTCAAAAACCGTTGATTTCTTAGTAACTAATTTTCTCACAAATTTTCCATTCGCTGATCAGGGATTTACAGTAAACAAGTCTCCAGCCGAATATAACATTCCACCAGATTTGATACTTTGGTTACTTTACATTTATTATGAGAAAGATCAGAAAATAAACTCGGAAATGACTATAAAAGATATAGTTCATGTAGAAGGTATTTTAAGAGTTCCCAATTCAGTCCAATACTGTGGTGAATCTACTCCTATAAACTTAACAGAGTTGAAATATAGTATAGCTAAGGGACGAATATTTACTAAAATAGAACTAGTTCTAGATATCAATGACAATATTTTCCAATTCCTTGTTGACAAAGATGGTAACGTTGAGTTTAAACCAACTCAATGTACGTTTTATGAAGATGAACATAAGGATATAAAAAGCCTCGCAAAAGCAATAAATATATATAAAGTGATTATTCCTTCGCTAAAAAGCATATTTAACTCATGTGATGTATGGTTCTCTAGCGACAGAGATAGATTTATTCAAAAATGTGCAAATGACTGTAAGAGTGGTTTATAAATAAAAATATATGTCACTATTGCAGGTTACGCTTTTTAAAAGAAAAATATAATGTTATTTTTTTTCTTTTGCATTTCTAATTTCAATCTTGAGGGTTAATCAATTGGAAGACCCGTTTTTTATTTTTCCAAATTATTATAAAACTTATTATTTCTTAATCTCTATTCTAGTATAAAAATTGTTTAATATAACAAGAAAGTAGTTTTTTATAAGTAATTTCTTCTATTATATTGACCAGATTCACAAAAAGATCTCTCTTCGCCTTCTATACGACTGAGGCTGGTCAATATAATTAATTAATACTTATTACTTTCAGCCAGCTTGATTATTTCTTATATATTTAAGGATGTTTTTATTTCCTGAATATATAGGGGTTAAAAAAATGTTTATAAAAGCACATTGTCCAGTTTGTGGTACTGATGTTTACCATAATATAAGGTTGCATGCTCTGGAGCATTTGCATTTTGAAGGGGAGAAGGAGGTTTGCAGGTATACGGTTGAAAGTATTGAAGTAGCTGATACTCTTACAGAAGAAGAGCTTGTCCGCAATGTTTTGCAGGGGCTCGAAAGAATCATTCATGACGGGATTGAGGTGAAAGTTCTTGCCGGAATCCTGAAGGAGAATTACGGGATTACGGGGGTTTGCTGTAGGGGACTTATTGAGAGGATTCAGCTTGAACTTGATATGTATTGTCCGGATAGGAAGAGACTTTACTTTGTGGACCCTGAAGAACCTGGGGAAAAAGAGAGCTTTTGTTAAAAAAGCATTTTACTTTTTTGAAAAGAGAATTGTAAAAGAAATAATAAATTTTTTTAGAAAAAAGAATATGTTTTTATCAATTAATGCCTTACTTGATTGTAAGGCATTGTACTGATAGACTTAAGCCTCGGGCGGGAGATCTGCTTTCAGTATACTGCCTTACTTTCACAACACTTGGATTATGTCTATTAATAGCGACGTAATGGAGTAAGGTATATGAGCATATATAAGCATGAAAAGAATTTAAATGCAGTGGAAAAACGGATTAAAAACGCAGATTACAGCAAGGAAAATAAGGCCTTAATACTAAAATTTGAAAACTCTCTTTTTGCTGAAGGCCTTAAACCTGTAAGGGTTGAAAAATATCTTGTGCAGCTAAATGTTTTGGCTCAACTTGTTGACAAGAATTTCTCAGAAATGGATTTTGATGATGTTCAGGCTTTGGTTGCTCGTATAGAGAGATCAGACCGTAGTGAGTGGACAAAGCATGATTACAAAATATCAATACGTAAGTTCTTTAGGTGGATGGGAAAAGACGATCTCGTATCCTGGATAAACGTGCAGATGAGACATAACACACAAAAACTTCCAGAGGAGCTTCTTAGTGAACCAGAGATTAAAAGATTAATTGAGGTTGCAGAACACCCAAGAGACAAGGCCATAATAGCCACATTATATGATTCAGGTTGTAGGATTGGGGAACTAGGTGGCCTTAAGATCAAGCATTTAAGCTTTGATCAGTATGGAGCTGTCTTAACAGTTAATGGTAAAACCGGAATGAGAAGAGTTAGGGTAATTTTTTCAGTTCCTTATCTGGCTTCTTGGCTGGATATTCATCCACAAAAGGATAATCCAGATGCTTATCTATGGCTTCTCATTAGAGGCAAGGGGAACGGGCAGCCTATGCAATACCAAGCCTTTAGAAAACTGATTATAACTCTTGCAGCAAAGGCTGGAATTAAAAAAAGGGTCTATAATCATCTTTTCCGACATTCCAGGAGTACAGAACTTGCTCAGCATTTAACTGAGTCTCAGATGGAGGCCCATCTAGGATGGGTTCATGGCTCAGACATGCCCAGCGTATATGTTCATCTTTCCGGAAAACAGGTAGATGATGCAATGCTCCGTATCTATGGCATGAAGAAAAAAGAAGATATGATGCCTGAACTTACCAGTAAAACCTGCCCAATATGTGAAAAGATCAATGGTCCTACTTCAAAGTTTTGTGCCCGCTGTGGTCATCCTCTGGACCAGCAGACTATTCAGGAGATTCATGAAATGGAGAATAAAATTCCAGAGCTGCTACAGATGATAATGAAAAGTGACCAAGCAAGAGAGCTCTTTTCAAAACTAGATAAGCTTGGATCAGATTAATTTAGAATTTATATGGCGTTAAAGTTCGATTATATACTCCATGCTGAAAGATTAAAGTACCTGGTTCCAGTATGGAGTTTAATTTTTGCCATTACCGAAAAATATGGAATACTTGCATCATTTATTTTTAAGTTTTAATTTTGCTTTCTCAAAAATGAATACAATAGTTAGTAGGAAAAGGTATATGCCTACAAACCCTCCTGCAAACTCGTATATATTATTAGAAGTTCCTGATGATCCCATAATAACCAAAGACAATATTGCAGTGTAAACGTGTGTTGACTTTTCCATGTTTTTCACCTAGGTTAATTCTTCTATTGCGGTTTAGATTTTTCAGATCAGTATGAATATGTATCATTTTCTTTTGCTAAACTGCGTAAGAGGGCATATATTATTAGCCCACAACCTACAACGATAAACGCCCCATGGTAACACATGGAGATAAACGAAATTTTTGCTTCTGGTGCTCCAGCTGCAACCATAGAGTTAAGAAGATCATTTAAGGGTCCGGACAAAACAAAATAAAGGAGCCCTATACAGAACTCCAGTGACAGGACAATTATCCAAGTAAAAATCATCAATATCCTTCTCCTGTTTTGAACACTTTATACAATATTGCTCCTACACCTGTTCCAAGAAGCATGAGTAAAGTAACGCCAGCACTTTTTGGCAGAAACATTCCAAAGGCAGCCGCAAAGAGAATTCCTATAATTACCGGAAGTGCCACATCCTGAGCCTTCAGGAACACCATAGAAACCACCAGGACTCCTATGAAAAGCCAGAAAAAATTTCCCAGGATTGCAGTATATGGGCTGCTAATGAAACCTAAGATGTTCACGCTATCATTTTCAGATAAGATTGGAAGGTAAGTGTAATTCACTTACTCACCTCCGGTAAGGGTAAATTTCATAATTACCTGTGCAAGACCTACAAGGTAGACACACCAGACCAGGACAGATAATGGTGAGATAATCAGTCCTGGGATCCCAGCCTCTCCCAGCAGCAGAACCAGAGTAATTGGAGCAAACACAAAGATCTTCCCAAGCATCCCCAGTGCCCGGGGAAAATCTCCGAAGAGGTACAGGCCTATATCTGCATTACTGTAGCTGATATCTTCCGGGATATTGCTTTTGAACTCTTCTTCAGATATCGCAAGTGTGGCCACATGAACAGGAAATAGATTAAGAGCTCCCAGCAGCGATATTGAGAGATTTACTACCAACAAAAATAATGCAATTTCATAGATTTTCACTGTTTTCTCCCCCCTAGAAGAGTAAGGGTGCCAAGAACCACTATTAAGGCAGCTACAGCCTCAGAAATACGCAAGAATCCAGCTACATAAAGCCCCAGAGCTAAAATAGATGTCAGCATTGCTCCCATCTTAGAACTGCGATATCCAAAAAGAAGCCCGAAGGTAGCCAGGATAAAGAAGGCAATCACATTATACCAGTAGTCTGAAACCTGCAGGTCAATCATTTTGGAGTCAGAACTGCAGTACTCCTGGTGAAGCAGCTCTCCGCCTGTAGTATTAGCCCACAGCTGGACATAATATTGTTTTTCAGGGTCAGGATAAATGAAAGTGGCAATTCCTTGAGGAGCAATAGAAGTAATAGAATAGACTATTTCTCCAGAAGAAGTGTCAGTAATATTGTATTTAAATGGACTGTACAGTGAACCTGCAGGAGCAGTCCATCTCATTATAACAGACTCATTCGTTTTTTGGATAGAATAGTTAAAGCCTCCGTAAACAGTAGAGGGAGGGATTAGTTCTATATCTCCAACTACCAAGCTTACAATATCCGTTTGAGTGGCCACATAAGGCCCTACGGATCTCTCTAATGTAGATGTCTGCAATACTAGATCATAATTCACATTGTTATCGAGGTAGACCTTGTTTTGGCCTGCAGCATCAAAGTAATCTTCTGATATTGTAAATGTTCCTGAATCTGAAGGCCTTGTAACAAGAAGCCTTGTTTCCCTATATTTAAAATTATTTGAATAGTCAATTAGATTGAAACTAATTAGAGAAGCCGTATCCTCATCAGGTAAATAAGCTGTGATTGTCTCCGGGCTTTCAATTGTCCTCCACCTGGGAGAATACCCGCTTGCATAGATCTTGGCTTTGTATTCTCCTTCAACAACTTCAGAACTTGAGAACTCTATAGATCCTGTTGTAGTTGATTTTGTAATGTATGTAGTGTCGTTGTAGAGGTCCACACTAAAATTAGTAAGGTTTACTCCTGTGGATTCATTTTTGGCATAGATTTTAGCGTATCCTGGTTTAGATGGTGCATTTCCTATGGAAAACGTTCCTACTGAAGGCTCTGAGTATTTTTCATTCCTGAAATCATAAGCTGATATTTTCCAATAATATGTTCCTGGTCCAAGATACACGTTCCATTCATTTTCGTAGAGAGTAGAATTATACCACTCTGAGGAAAAATCAGATTCAGTTGAGATTACCCCATTGTACCTGGTTGCAGCATTTTCCCATGAGAATGAAACCTCATTATATTCCGGATACTCACTTTCTAGAACAGTTCCATTTTCAGGATAGTATAAGTCCAGAGGTTGATTTATTGGAATTGAGACTATGAGATTATATTGTATACCTGGAGTAAGTCCTGATGTATCTATATATAAAGCACTTTTTTCATGATAATCAGAACCTTTTGCTCTATATGCATTTATTGAAGTAAAAGTTACGTCATCTGTTGTATATTTTGCTGAAGGAGTACCTAATTTTCCTACCACATAAAAATAGTATGTACCGTCGTCAAGAAATGCTGTAAGAATAGAAGGATTGTAATTTCCGTCAGGAACATAATTTATTGTCACATTCATATAATTTTCATCAAATGTAAAAGAACATTCATTAAAATCCAAGTTGGCATTACCACTTTCATAAAAAGTAATGCCATCTACATAGAAAGTAGAACCACTTGCAGGAGTACCATCCATGAATATTCTAAGTGTTAATGATCCCGTATAATCTATGTATTCGGTATATTCATAATATGTCCAATCACAGGCATTAGTAACCTGTATACCTGCACTATCTACCGTTCCTCCTTGTAGATCAATATTAAATTTACCAGACGAACTATCCTTTTTTACCCATGCACCAATAGTATAATAGCCAGGAGTTACACTTACAGATCTGATCAGTGATGACGTTGCAACATCACTACCCCTGGCAGTCTGATAGTAAGAATAATCTGATATTTTAGAATCGGTCGACCTGCCGAAACTTTGGTAAGCTGAGCCTGCTAGCGTCCAACCATCAGGAGCATTGTTTACGGTTCCTAAACTCCATGTTTCAAAATTCCAATTAGAAATTTCTGAGTGTCCCCAATCAAGAGGTAGTCCTGGAAGTGCACTTGCAGTTATCGAAAACAAGATTATTAAAAAAGAGGCTGAGAGGACTGATTTAAGAGTGAAAGTTTTTCTCATTTCCATCCTCCATCTGAGTTCTTCTGTGCACTCATTACACCATAAACAAAAAGAGAGAACAGGCAAATAACAGGCAGATACTTCCAGGCCAGCCAGAAAATCTTAACTCCCAGAGCTGCTATTGGATCTCCGGTGTATGCATAGTTATCGTGAGCAGTTGCTACTACATCGTATGTGGATGCATAGAGTAGCCCGAAGATTCCCATGGTTAGCAGGATAATAATCCAGTTATAGGCAACCATTAGAGTCTCCTTCGTCCAGTAATCAGGGAAAGCGGGTCCTGGACGTAATGTTTTTTCTGCCTGAAGCCCCAGCCTCCAGAAGGAGTGGTTAGGAGATTTCTCACGTTATTGTCATTAGGTGCTGCTATTTTCTTCCGGGATCCTCTACCAGACTGATCTTCAAATATGACAGAATCTATAACAGAATCTCTTGAGCCATGTGATCCTTCGGAATATGGAGGGATTGGTTCAGGCCCTGGATAAGGTCCCTGATGAGATCTTGGATAAGATCCTTGATAAGGTCTAGAGGTTCCGAATTCTACAGGATTCAGAGAAGTATATTTTCCTGACGGTGGATATAAGTCTGCAGATCGAACTTGCCTTGTATAATGTTCAGGTTTTGGAGCATAGCCGGCCCCGAGAGGAAGAGTTCTTCCCGGAGTAAAAATAGGATATCTATTGTCACCAATGCTCCTATAGTATTCACTTTCTTTATACAGGTCTTCAGCAGTTACGCGTTTATTACTCCTGCGAATGTCGCCTAATCCAGATAATGAAATTTTTCCCTGAGGTGCGTTTTCAGGTCGAGCTTGATATCTATCAACTGGGACTTCTTTACCTCTGAATTTAGTGTAATACTTTGATTCTGTCCGAATCAATTCAGTTCCTGGAGGAACCACTATTTCTCTTTCCGCAGCCCTCTGTTTAATCAGGGATTCAAATTTAGGGGTTACATATCCCTGACCTTTTGGGGCCTGATTCATAAGGTACTCATTAGTAACTGCTGCTCCCTTTCCCCTAATTCCTTCTGGAAGAGATCTGATATTCTGAACATCTACCCAGTTTGCAGCTGGTCTTCTTGCAGTTTCTCCCCAGCCAAAGAGCTTTACTTTCGGGATGCCTCCTTTTTCTGAAACTCCAAGGAAGTGTGGAGATACATCCGGACCTAAGTGAAGTCCTACTACGGAACTGCTACCAGGCTGTGAAATAGTTTCAGCTGCAAAACGTTGTGGGGTCGCATGCCATCCCCCAGGTACTTCGGTACGAGGGTACCTATACGGAGAAGTTTCAAAATCTTTGATCAATTGACTTGCAGTTGTACCTTTAGGTGCAAGTGGAAACTCCTTTGCACCTGATAGAACCTCAGGCCGAATTATCTTCTCAGGAGGAAGGTATTCTTTACCTACTAAGCTTGCCTTATTTTTGGCTGCACTTCCTAGTTTCCCAATTGCAGCCATTCCAATCATTTCGCCTGCAAATTGTGCAGGGCTCTCTTTTGCCTGTTTATAGAGACTTCCCGCCACAATTCCAGCTCCTGTCACAATGCCCTTGGGAACTGACCCTGGATCTTTAATAGCTCCCTCGAGTCCTACAGGAAGCATCCCTGCCATACTCACAACGAGTTCAGGAGCGTTGGTTAGACCTCGGATAAAGTCTTTTGCAGTACCTTCTGGGNNAACAGGAGATAAAAGAGCTTCTTGCTTTGCATCTATATTTTGTGCAAGTTTTTGTGATTCCTCATAGACTTTCCAGGTCTTGAGATCCTCTTTGGAGATAGAAGGCTTTTTGATACTGCTTGTATCTACTGTTTTCCCCATTCCTATTTCTACACCTATTGCAAACAGATTAGACCGTTTTTGTTCACTCTCGATAGGAATTTTTTCAATCTCGTATTTTTTTCCAGGAACTATTACATTTGCAAAAGACTTTATTCCAGAATCAGCTATTCTTCTAGCTTGCTCAATCTTTGTTTCCTGCTTCGCTGCTTCTTTTGCTGGAGCCACAGCAATTTTAGGTTGTTGTATTGCATCTGCTGGAAGCCCATTCTCATAATAGAATGTGTTTCTTATGAAGGTCCTAGCTTGCTGATTTGAACCTTTACTTGGTGTAGAAGCAGGTGTAGAAGTTTTCGTTATTGCAGTCCCTGTGCTGGTAGCCTCGTATTGCGGGCTGTACTTGCTGACCGGTAGCCCACTTGCTGAAGTTCCATTCCTGCCTCTTATCGTTGGTCCTGTATCTGTAGGTTGCTGAACAGCTACTTCCTTTGTAATCTCAGTAGCAGGACTTTGAACATTCTCACTTCCTGAAGGACTGCTTGAAGGTGTAGAAGGTTTCGTTATTGCAGTTCCTGTACTTGTGGCTTTATATTGTGGACTATCCTTGCTTACTTTTTTTCCACTTGCTGAAGTCCCATTCCTGCCTCTAATTGTTGCCTGTCCTGTACCCATTCAATCACCTGTAGATCGCATATATCGAAAGCTTGGATTCATTCCCTTCATATCCCTCCAGGTTTCCTGGAAAAGTCCCGTAATCAGCTTCCTGAAAGATATAATTCTCTCCGTCTGCAGGAACATTGATCGGGCCGTCTCCCTGGACTGCAAGTATGTAGTTTTTCCGGTCCTTTGTGTCAATCCGGATATCATGAGGAAAGGTCAGAACATTCCAGGAATCTCTTACAAGCTCAACTTCTCTTGTAGTCCCTAGCAGATCCCCATTTGCTGAATATATCGCTCCTCTTACGTATGTCGCATCCGTTCCGGCATCGTTTACAAACACAGCAATGCCTGCAACGTTTTCTTCGAATTTTGTTGAACCGTCCAGATTGGAAATTATCATGGTTCCCAGCTCAAGAACTAGGACTGCAACCAGTACAATAATTGAAACTTCGTGTAGTTTCGTTTCAGTCCCTCCTGATGAAAATTAAACAGATAAACACAGCTACTATAACCAAAGGAATCATTACTGTAAGACCTGCAATATCTGCCCAATTGCCGTTCAAATTCCAATCATAATTCGAAGATCTGGAGGGATACAAAGATCCTATCATGTAGGTCTCGTTCCCTGTTGCTTTATAAACTCCAAGCTGGTTGTTTCCAAATCCATCACTAATTACGTGCTCTATTGGAGTTCCATCCTTCGTGCAGGTAATCCGGAAATTATACATTTGGTCTTCCAAGACCGCTCCGGTTTCAATAAGAAAAGTATATGTCTCAGAGTCGTAGCTCAGATCTGCCGTCGGGTTGTTGGATTCAAGAGAGTATTGCAGAAGAGAAGATGAAAGAATAGGATTAGGGTCTACTGTATAAGTAATTGTTCCAGACTCATAACTGTTTAAAGGTAAATATCTGACGTACACCGTATATTCAGAATCAGTAAGTGATTCCTCAATAATCGTTGTGTTTTCTGCATATCCTATATTAGCTGTTACATTAAAAGGGGTAACAGTTTTTGTATAGTTTCTAACAGTAATTCCATCAATTTCGACTTCATCTGGAACATTAGCAATTAGAGAATTAAATGATTCATTGCTGTTTTCATAGGGTACCTGAATAGTTCCGGAACCATTCAGATAATCTGAATACGTACTATCACTGTTGGTTTTTAGTCTGAGGTTCTGAAGATTATCATAATAAAGAAGTGATTTTTCTTCTGCTGATAGAAGCCTGTTGTATAGCATTACGTTGTCAATATAGCCATTGAATGAGCCCGAACTGTAACCAATATATAGATAACTTGTGTGCTGAATTAGTGTGCTGTCAAGTTCTCGTGACCCTACAAGCTGGTTATCAATATAGACGTTCAGTTTCGGCGTTTCTCTGATGTACTCTATCAGTATTATTCTAGTGGCGTTAATGTTGGAAGTGTTGGGTATTGACCAATATTTGAGTCCTGTCTGTGTGGTATGATCTAAGTTGAATCCTCCAACAGATGTCAGGTATGGTCTGATGGATATCGATCCTCCACCATGTTGGTAAAATATTTGGGACCCGGTATCGCCACTTGAGTTTAATATGAATACCCAGGTACAGTTATTATTTTCAACTGTAAGAGAAGCACTATTTGGTATTATTACCCTGTCATTGTCTCCATCAAATAATCCTGCTCCGTTATATTTTCCTTCAGTCCAGCTCATTCCATTTTCAGCAGTCCCATTATTTCCGTTGCCAGAAAAGTCTTGGACTAAAGTTCCCTCTCCTTCATCAAATCTCCACCATGCTACAAGTCCATTGGTAGGAATGTCATAGGGTCCTGTTTTGTTGTAAACGGGATCAATAGAAACTTCAATATAGTCAATATTATCAGAAGTAAAATCTGCTCCTAAACTGAAGGTTTGAGATACTGGATAGGTTAATGTTCCTATTTTTCTATACTCTCCCAGGAACCCGCCTATTTCAATTTCAGAAAAAGGTAAATCCTCTAAATACACCCATCCGTTATCATTTCGGACTTCCTGCAGCCATACAGCATCAACAAGACCAGCATCATTATAATGGGTTATTTTGATTAAGTTTTCTTGAAAACCTAATACCTGCTGGATGTCTCCATACTTCAATTTTATACTGCGTAATTTATGCTCTTTTTTGTCAACATCAACTAATCGAATTTTACCGTCTTTCGTTTTTCCACAGACTATTGTACTACTGTCTAGATTTGCATAGACTTCAAGCTCTTCGTTCAGATCCTTTATCTGATGTTTATAAAGCTGCTTTTCCTGCACAGTCTTGGTTTTATAGGATTCAACAAACTGCTTTTTATTCTGGATCTCATGAAGACGAAGCTTTGAAAGATCTTCGTTAGTCAGCACTCTACTATTGTCCTGTTTTGCTGTAGCTGTAGCCGATAGAAGAAATATGCATAAGATCAATATTGTGATAGTCTTCACTCGCTGCATTCTTCAATGGCCCCTCCTGATATTCCTGTAAGCTTTTGTCTTACCTCCGTGAAATCCAGCTTTCCATTTTCTGGCTGCAGCAGTTTGTTAGTTCCTTTTGTCTCATCCACGCCTGCAGCTTCATCTATAATTCCCATCCTGTGATCACGCTTAAACTTGAGATATTCCTTTTCAAAGCTAGCAGGTAGTTCAGGGAAGTCTTCAACGTAGTCAGGTTTTACGAGCTTGAAAAGAGCTTTATAGCTCCTGAAGGCTGTTTTTGCCTTTCTGTTCTGGGAAAGTCTGATGATCTTTTCCCCGGAAAAGTATGCTACATGATATCTGAATTCAGTCTTACCCTGTGTAGGGTGATGAATTGTAGTGAAGCAGTAGAGCAGGCTTTTTACCCTTCTTTCTCGGATATCCGGGACAATATCCCAGAAACTGGGACTTACCAAAATGTCAAAATGCCTGCAGTCTCTTTTGATCTTGAAGATCTTCTGAGCAAGGGCTGAATCCTTAGTGTTATGCTGCTGAGAGAAAAGGACTGTTACAGCTTCATCATACCAGGCTACTTTATACGGTATATCCTGATATTTCAGCATGAAATTGATGAATGAGTGTTCAGAATCCCTGAAGTCATAGATCATACCTTCCTGCAGGGAAAACTGAGGGTCCAGGACCCTGGCCAGCTGGGCTGCTACGGTTGACTTTCCGGATCCTTCAAGGCCTGTAACGAAGAATACCCAGTCCTGCCTTTTCTGCTGGCAGTAGCTAACGATTTTAGAAATGTTTGCTTTTGTAATTGAGAGAGGTTCTTTCTTAATCTCTCCTTTTTCTTTTGATCCTTCAACATATGCAGAAAAACTCATCCGAGAGATCCCTCCCAAGCGTTGTATGCGTTCATAAAGTACTTCGTAATGGTCGGGTCATAGATTCCGTCATCCTTCAGCTGCTTCAGGTAGTCCTCAAAAAGGTTCATGAACAGGTTTGCGTTTATGGGTTCGCCTTTTGGTCCCTGTTCATATAGTGAAATATCTTCCTTGTGAAATGCAGCTTCTATGTGGCTTAATAGCTCTGCGTTAGTGGTCAGGATCGCAGTCATGTAGAAAAGCTTGAAAAGCGAGTTGATAAAGAGGATATAGCAATCTTCTGTTGCTTTTGAAAGGCCCTGGAACCTCAGACAGGTGTACAGGTCTCCTTCCAGGTCTATGACCTCTATGACCCTCATCGAGATGTCAAATCTGTAAAGGGATTTTGATCCTGTATTGTTGTATTTGCTGTTTTGATTATAGCTGTTCTGGTCCTGGTATTCTGACATCCTGTACACTCCTAATTATCCTTAGATGTTTACAGTTGAGGGAGATATCGCATTTGCAATTCCTGAAACCGCTGCACCGCCAGTTCCTCCTGCAATAATTTTCCAGAACAGGGCAAAGCCTATCAGGACAATTACCAGGATAATTGCGTATCCGAAGATCTGAGCTNNGTAGCGGGTTTCTCATGCCTCTGGCCAGCTCTGCAGCTCTTCTCTCTATCCTGGCGTCTACATAGTGAGGATTGATAGCAGCTGCATACTCGTAGATTGCAGAAACGTCAAATTCATCAAGGATTCCGGAATTCAAAGCCCTGTTAGCTGTTTCCGTGATCTCTTTTTCAGGAAGGACATGGTTATCCTTGAGTTTCTCTGCTGCCTGTGCTGCTTCTTTTGTCGGTGGTGTTGCATGGCCCTCATAGGCAACATATGCAGAGACTCCAGCGAGTCTGGTGGCAGCCTTTGGATTTGGAAGAAAGCTTCCGTATTTTTTGGTATTCATTTCATTGTCTGCATAGATCAGACGATATCCGCCGTTCAACATTTTCATTACAAGGATATGGCCGTTTTTCAGCCTGGCAAGCAGGAACGGAACCGATACCGGAGCTGTGATTATTGCAAAGATCATGAAGAGCATCAGAGTCAAGAAGTTTGAAAATATTGAGACATAGAACAGAGAAAGCAACTGCATCAGTATCCCCTCCCGAAAAGCTTTCTCATTCTATTCCAGATGCCTCCGGACCCCGAGGACTGCATACCCCTTACATCCTGCTGCAGGTATGTCTGATTGATTGACGTTGCAAGCAGTTTTCTTTCCTGTCCTTCTTTAGCCCTGCAGGCCTCTGTAAACACAATAGGCCTGAGATGAGTGAATACAGATTCATCTTCCCAGGTAAAGTATGAAGGGGGTTTTGCCATGATCGTTGCTGTCTTGATGTCATCAAATGCGGTTACAATGTATCTGATATCTCTTTCAGTGAAGTTTGATATTGCAAGGTTTTTTATGAAGGCTGAAGTGAAAAGCTTGAAATGAGGAGGAATATTTTTCAGCAGCTCATCCTTGTTCAGGAGCTCCTGGATAAAGTCCAGCTGCTCACTCCTAAACTGATTCTTGTTTTGGTTAGGATTTGCAGGCACATATCCAGCTGCAAAGTAGTTTTCAGGAATTTCGTTCAATTTATGCCCTCCATGTTGTCCAGGATATCTCTCGATTTTTCAAACAAGATTACAAGCGTTAGCAGAATGCTAATGACGAACAGCAGAAACCAAAATACTGCTATTGCATAGGCTTCCCAGCTATGTAGTGCAGCCAATTCTATCCCACCTGAAGAGTATCTAATATCCCAGCTAGCAGCGAACAGGATTATTGAAAGGATAGTACTCAACAGCGTGGGGAATGCTGCTATTTTCTGTTTTGTTGCTCCCCAGTCATAGAGCCCAAGAATGAGCATGAGGATAGCAATAGTTGAGAAAAAAATGTAGAGGGAAGTGTTCATTGACCCCCCTTATGCTGCTCTTGAGAGAAGCATGACAGTACCGATAATTACAACAGCTGCAACTACAATGAGAGCCACAGGCAAAAGCCCGTATGCATCCCAGGCTGTGCCGAAGATTGTTGAAATGGTGTTATTGCTTACGTCATCGGACCCAACAACATTAGGCTGTATCTTTGCAAGAATCATTGCACCTACACCCATTACAACAGCACCTGTAACAACTACCAGAACAGCATCCATGATGCCCATCGTTCCAGCTTCGTTCCTGCTGAACTCGTTCATTTGATGCCTGATAACATAAAGCTCGTTTAATATCTCGTCTGCTTGCTTCTTCTTACCAAACATTCTTGCTGTGAAGCAAGCACAAACAAGTAAGAAGAACTTTACTAAGGACTTGGCTTTCATCGACATATTGGGTTACGCTCCAATTATTGTATACTAGATAGTATATGTTATATTACATATATTTTTGTAGATAATGATAAATATTATGTGATTGTTATAAGCATTAATGCGGCACCACTGCTGCAGGAGGATTTCTGCAATGGGAAACAAAAAATACGGCCAGATGGTCTATCTAAGGGTTCTCGTTCCAGAGAAATTGAAAGATGATGTACAGAAAAAAGCTAAAAAATACAAAATGAGCGACTCTGCTCTTAGTCGTATTATTTTAGAAGAAGCAGTAAAACAAATATGAAGCTAAATATCAGGACCACAGGAAGAATACTTCTCCTTGCAAGCATAGTGTCTGTTTTTTGCTTGGCTTGGTTTGTTCTGGTTTCTCATGAAGAATACCAGGAGTATGTAATCTTGGAGCAATACCAAACAGATCTATTTGATCCGGAAAGGGGACTGCTGCTGAAGGTTAGCCAGGATAATTCTCAGGAGTATATTTATCTCAAAGACTGTGAGGTCCCGGAAGGCCTGCATCCAGGAGACAAGATTCGGATAAAGTGGGTATCTACAGCTGGAGAAAAAAGAATAGATGGAGTGTGGCCAGCATGAACTTTAGAGTAAAAATATTGAATGAAAGAGTATTAGAAATAGGAAGAAAAATCGGATTTGAAAAAGAACTGACATTAGAGACAATTCCAGACAACATAAGGAACCTAACAATTCTAGGTTTTGTTTTTGTGTGGATCTCTTATTTCCTTAATATCAGTCCATTTTTTGCACTCATTGTATTTGGAGTAGGGATTGCGTACAACTTTGGCAGGTATTGCAAGCTCAAGAAAATTAACTGAAGGGAGTCTATTTTCCGGAAAATAAGAAAGTTCCTGCAGACAAGAACAAATCCTTCCAGAGCTTTTCTACAACTTCTTCCACAAGGAAAACTTCTCTTTTTTATAGCCCTTTACAGGCCATCAGAAAGTATTTTCCTTTATGATACAGAAACAGGAATATCTATAGATCCGGATAACTTGCTTTTTTTAATATTATAAAGAAAAACCCCATGCTATTAACTGTTTTTTAATATCCCTTAATTCATCATCTGAAAAAGCGAGCCCCTGATAATGGCGCATAGAGGTTAAAGAATCGTGACCCTGCCGTAAACACACAGTTGACTCGATAACTCCGGAAGCAATTAACCAGGACTCCAATGTTTTTCTACTTGACTTTACCGAGAGTCCATAAGGGTTCATGCCTGCAGATAGAGCCCATCTCTGAAGGTTCTTATTCCAGGTGCTTTCTAAGGGAGGTTTACGAGCCTGCCAGAAGTCCTTTAGAAGATAATGGAACATGGAAGGAAGAGGATGAATAGTTCTTTCTAACTGCCTTCTTTTGTGCTTCTTCTGGGCTTCTTCCGGAAGATGAATTATGTTTCTTCTCTCATTGTACCAGGCAGGATTATCATAGAGCCTTAAAAGCTCCGCGTAGCGCATACCCGTAATTAAAAGAATATCTAAAGTTGTTTTATGCTGATCTTTTGGAATAGCGGCCTTTAATGCTTCATATTCTTTGGGGGTAAGGATTCTTACATCTTTCACGTAAAAATGTAAAGCTTCAGAATCTTTTTCGTAACCTGATTTAGGGTATTTTACCAAAAAATCACCAAAGTATGTATACACAGATTTTATTTAAACCTATGCATAATTAAGGTTTTAAGCTTAGAAATATCCAATATTTCCGGAAAAAAGGACAAAATGCATAGGTTTTCCTATAAAACCTGTGCATGGACTGTAGAGTAAATTTACAGAAAACTTAGCATCACTACCGATACTAAGTCTTTGATTCCTTTTTACTTTGTTTATACTTCATTTCTTTTGAAATTAAAAAATTAGCAAAATCTTCATATTTCTTATTGTGCAATTGTTGTTGTTTTTCCGTAACTCTATTATAAATATAATCGAAATCTCTTTTGAAAGTAGGAGTAGATACCGCAAGATTATGTATCATTTGTGACAAATCTTTGAATATTTTGTATCTGAGGCTAATCTTCAGATAATTGTCATCGTTGATCATTCTTGTCAAATCTTGATTTATATCGAGTAACTTATTATTAAAAGCATATTTCCATTGACCATGAGCTAATCTATTTCTCAATTCGGCGGAAGATTTCAAATGTTCGGTTATAATATCAATTAATAAATCATATCTATTCTTGTTTATTGGATTGCTTGCATCATTTTGAAAACTTTTATTATATGCTATTTCTAAAGTTTTCTTCCATCTTTTTTCTAGTGAACTATTTCCGATAACTGTTTTTATTTCATCTTCTGTAAATGCATTTATTTCATAGATTAATTTTATAATTCGCACTTCAGTCCACGAATTAACCAAAAAAGCTAGAATTTTTGTATAAACATCAATGTTTATTGTCTCTTCTTTTCGAATCGAATTTTTTAAAGTGACTTCTACTGACGAAATTGCTTTTTCTAATAATTTTAAATTTTCACAATGTTCATAGTAATATAAATTCAACAGAACACCTCGAATCGAAAAGAGTATGAATGGAAGAGGGAATCGAACCCTCTTAAATTCTCACTTATGTGAGTGTGTTTACCTTTACACCATCCCAGGAAATATAAAAAATACTCTTTGATATTTAAACTTTTTGAGATTTTTAGTTAAATCGCTTCACAAGAAAATTACTTGTTACTAAAATAATAAACAGAATGAGTCAATTGATAGAGACGAACTTAAAAAGAAAAGGCAGTGTTGTAATTTTTCTGTAAATTGGATATTTTTACATATTCCGCCAAAAAGGGGTAGTATCAGCTAAGCTGTCACTACCTGCAAAGTAGGCCAACGCTATCTGTTTAATATTCATGAAAAAAGAGGAATACAGGCTGAGATAATCAGAAAATTCTGTTTTTTGTGGTTGAAAACAAGAGGTAGAGAGCCTATTAGAATTTAGTATCATCTACTTTGCACCTGGTAACAGCTTTGCTGTAACAAGGCCTTACCTGCAAATTTCAAATAATAAGTCGTTTTTGATAGTAAGAACTCCCAAATTATTTAAAATGTGTTAGTTAAAAATTCAGTATTAGAAGACCCAATTTTTGCTTAGAATGCGTTTTGTCGGAAATGTTGGCGATACCCCAGAAATAAAAGAGAAAATAAGTGGATTATACTTGTGAGTATAAAGGTAAAACCCACTTAATTTTTTTATCATTGCTTGATAGATTCTCTTCTGGGTTCTCAATCCATGAATAATACGCTATTTTTGTTTTGCGGGTTTGTCCTTTATATTTACCCGAATTATAAAAAACGTCGATTTTTCTATATTCGACCCGCAGATTAATTTTATGCGTTTTGTTTAAATTAATAAGAGCACCATTTACATTCTTCGGGGCAAGTCCGGATTGCTCTATAATTTCTTTATTTGTTAAAGGTGACGTAGCAGATTTTAGACAGGCAATTACAGCGCTAGAATAAGAAAGTTTAGTTACTTTTTGACGATCAGTATCTACTTTTTGGCTATCAGTATCTACTTTTTGGATATCAGTATCTACTTTTCGGCTATAATTATTCGAGTTTTGCTTAATCTCAGGCAAACATGAAACCAAATTATTGTTTAAAGTTTCAATTTTCTTATCTTTTTTATATAAATGATTTATTTGTTTTTCTTGCGTTTTACTTCTTTTTTCAAGTTCGGCAAGCTTTTCTAAAATTGTTCTAAATTTATCGCTTAAATTATCATATCTGCTCTGGTATCCTATAATGTCGGTATAATGATACGCAGCGACTCTACCGGGAGCGTTTTCAATAAGGGCTTCAAAAATATTTAAACTCTCATCAAAAGCTGATTTACTGGTATTGCTTATAGTGTTTAAGTACAGACTTCTCATTGCCTGTGCTAAGTCTTGCGTAAAATCTGGTGGCGCAAAAATAAAAAAGGGTATAGCTGTTTTAGTAGCTATATCTAATGCCCTCTCTCTGTCCGTTTTCCAATCTAACATCTACTATCTTCTCCTGGACGTACATTGGCTCTTTGAATACAGGCATATACTTTTTAGATTCTTTTTCAATTTCAGAAAGCTTATCTTTTAATTTATCTGCTTTTGATTTCGTCCAGTAACTAAAGAAGTTTATACGGGGTTCTCGCATTTTATTTATGATTTCGTCACAAAGTTCTCTATAAACGTCCTTGCTTCTTGTAGCTGTGACGTCAAAAGCCTGCCCTTTCAACGAAGGAAGTTCCTTTACTCCGCTATCGCATACATACATTCCCAAATACTCTTTTAAGGTTCGATACACAACGCTTTTTAAAAGATTGTCAGCTGATAACTCAGGGGTTCTTTTTGTATCTGCTTGATATTTAGTAATCGCAAAAGTGATATTGGGTGGCTGTGTTATCCCTGCTTTATAATGAGTATTAAGAACCCATGTAATTAAATGTTGCAATCCCCCGGCGGCTTCTAGCCCATCTACAGGACAAACAATTTCATCTGCTGCAAGCAGAGCAAGTTTGCACATTAACGAACCTTCAAGAGCCGGAGCCGTGTCTATGATTATATAATCATAATAATCAAGATAACTTCTAATAGCTTGTCTGGTTTTTATAGGTAAACTCATAGAATCCGGATCTAAAAAAGATTGATGATTAGCAATCTCATCTGCGCCCCCTGCTACTATTTCTCCATGCTCATGTCCTGGCATTACTGAGAGTCTGCCTATTTTTTCAGCTTCTGTGTATCTTACAATGTAGGGATAATGTATAGATATTGGAAGGCGCATTTGTTTTTCTAAGAATTTTGGGTCTTCTGTGAGCCTGTAGAAATCTTTCAATCTTGCTTCATTATATATTTCGTCTGGAATACCTAAACGCTGAGTTAAATTACATTGTGTGTCTGCATCCCAAAGCAAAACGTTATATCCTAGCCGTATCAAATGTATTCCTAGAGCTAAGCTCACCGAAGTTTTGCCTGATCCGCCTTTTGCGTTCATGGCAGCTATAACTTTTGCTTTTGCTCGGCGTTCTCTACCAATCGGTAAAAATCGGGTTCTTTGTAATCTGACTTTTATCATGTTGATCGATCCAATAAAAATTCTGTAATTAGTTAATCCGACAGGTTTGCACCCCTGTCGGATTGAGAACGTTTCAAACATATAAAAGGTTTTTGAGAATTTTAAAACTTAGAAAGATATACAAATCAGAAACAAAGTTCGTTTCTATTTTTATTCCCTCGAAGACTACACAGAACCGAAAACTTAGTCCAAAAAACAATGAAATTTGAGCAGAAATCTTATTTTTTCATGCAAGAAATTAATCAATTTGCCGCACAAAAATATTATAAATTTTTTAAACAATTAATTTAATATTTATTATACAACTTAAAAAAATAATTTTGTTTAGTTTTGTTTTAATTTACACCCACAGTGTTATTTATAGTCATACTACGTTATAATTATCCCATGAGCCAGTTAACTGAAAGAATGTATGGTTATGAATTATCAGGTGTTGAGTATCAGTTAATTTTCAATAAGACTGATTTGGGTTTTGTAAGAATCCTTAATAAAAAAGAATTTTGTTTAGATCCTTCGCCATTTTTAAACGCTCCGAGAGCAATCGTTTATGTTATCGATGATTGCCCAATGCCAGAAGAGCGCCAATTGATCAGAGTTACGACAACAGAACAGGAAGAGCGTATAACTGGCAATCTCCCGAAGGCCGGGAAAACTTACAACCTTTCGAAAACTGTTTATAAATACGTCCGGTCATGGGAAGAAGTCGACCCAAATGTAATTAAAATACGAAAAACGCGAGAGGATTACGGAGATGAGCAGGACCACTATTTAGAGACAGTCGAGTTTATAGACTATTTTGGGTTGCCGTTTAAGTCCCTAGATCCTGATAACCCTATTGAGCCGATTTCGAATACGTTGGCATTTTACGCGGCTTCCTCTCAAGTTATTGGTCCTAATTCTAAAGGCGGTGTAAACGCTGCAGTAAGATGTATTGATAAAGCTTGGAAGGTTCTTGAAAAAAGAATATTTCCTTTAATTCCTGATGAGTTTAAAAAAACATCCTCAGTCAATTTTTATAAATATGGAGTAACGGAGGAAATAGTAAACCCTCTTAGATCAAAAGAAGTTAATCACGCTTATCCAAATCCTGATAAATTAAATTCTGAGATTTTGATAAGCTTAGGGCAATATGAATTAAGGCCGTATAAGGACTACAGAGAAGATTTAACATATCTGCGTCCAATGGCTAGGGCTTTTCAACTTGATATGTTGTTGTTCTCGCCGCGTACGACTACGAAAACTGACAAGGTTATGCTTGATAATGTTTACGATATGAGAAACAAAGTCCTGAATGCAGGTTATGACGTGAATAAGATAGATTTAGGCATGACCGTACCAAAATTAAGCGCGTCTTACGCCAGGATGAATTTAAAACCTGAGATATCAAAAGAGCATATTGAATCAGCATATCATTTTTGGTTTGATGCATTCGAACAGGCGTTAGGATATACACAACTTCAAACGTCTAGTGCTGATCAAAGTGATATTTCAAGACTTGGAAGCGGAGCGTTGACTTTGTATACATATCTCGAAGAAACGTATGGAGTCGAGACGGCTATCCCAAAAACGGCAGTATATGAGACGAAAATCATGTCTGCTTATTTGCTGGAAGAGGCGATAGAAAAGCTGTTGGCTAGGGGTTTTATGATTTACCCGAATACAAAAGAGTTTAAGTTATTGTCTTTGAAGTAATCTTTTTTTACAAAACATAGAAGAGACACCCGGCTACAGATAATAATTAATTTTCTATCTCAAAAAAACCATTAGAAAAGAATAGGGAAAAAATAAAAAAGTGTTGGGTGAAAGATTAGAAGTCATCGCTCTTTTTATGCTTACAGTCCCATACTCTTAAATTGAAATATATATAATCGGAATCGCTTTCAATTTCAGCTATCTTAAAACAGACCTGGGATTCGGGTGTTTCCTCAGGGACAACTTCAAAGCCTGTTTTCAATATAATTCTAGTGGATAGAAATGGATTTTTCTTCGGCACCCAGTAAGTATCATCAAAAGTCCCATCAAAACTGTATCTAAGGTTGTTGATGGATAGCTCAAAGGGAACATACTTCATGTGGTCTACAACGTCTAATAAAACGTCGGTGCTGTTGATTTCAATTCCGTCTACTTCCATGAAAGCCATGATTTCACCTTTTTAATCTGACTAATTCTGGGCCTGATCTAAGATAAATTATTTTGGTTTGGATTTCCAACAACTTTCCTCAGGTCTGTAGCTGTCAGGCTAACATTTTTAACACAAAAAAAGAAATTTAATCAAAAGGAAAAGTTACAATCCTTCTGCAATGTAAGTTTTACTCCCGTATTTTTCAATTTCCAGTTTTTTGATTAAATTCAGTTTCTCAGTATAGAAGTACTCAAGTTCAAAAGCTTCAGCCCATTCAGGACATACTTCTTTTTCTCCTGAGCTTCCCCAACAATCAACATCAAACTTTTTGCACACATTACCTTCTGACAAAATACATCCTTCTTTCATTATTTACACCTGAGATTTTTCTAAAGCTTTTACATAATCCAAATGATTATATTGACAGGCTGGAAGTTTATCTAAGTTGGCATAGTAGAAGCAGAAGGCTAAAAGTATCACATAAATGATAAGTCGTTTGATATCAAAAGAAGGCCTTTTTTGCTAGGATGCTTCGTTGATACTAAGTATTCCACGTTAGCGTTTTAGTGTTCCTGTTTTTATTTTTTAGAGATTCCATACCAAGCTTTACATTGCATTGCATGCTCATATGCTTCCTTCCAATCTTGCGGTTTTAAAGTTGGGTGCTCGTACCCAAGAACGAAAATTTGACCATTGGGAGCAACTGAGCGAATTTCATAAGTAGGGAAAGGAGCAGGAATTAACCCAATAACGCTAACATCTGGGTCTAGCTTAATTTGGTTATCAAGCGCCCAGATACTATAATCAACACTGTTCCCGGTCGTTATCGGCTCTGAGTGAATAAATTCTACATCGCTTAAACCTTCCTCTGTTAAATTTGATTTTGTAATAAGATATCCTATCACTAGTTCTTTGATTAATTTTGGTTCTTCTGCCATCGTTTAATTCTCCTAGTCTTATTATTTATATTGTGGTTTATCCTTCTGTGCCTTCCAGCTGTACAAAGTCTTTAATAATATAATCACAAGTAGAAGAGGGATAGCATAACCATATTTTTACATTCTTCCTTTTCACTTCGATAGATCCTCTAATATAACGGCTCTGCAGGTGTTCGCCACATTTCGGGCATATATGAAAGGAGCAAGGGATAAAACATACCAATAAGTCCGCGTATGTGCAACCCTACGCCTGAAAATAGGACTTTAATTCATCCTGAGAGCCAACCCTTTGCAGGTAGAAAGGAGTAGTCTTTTACACGGATCATTGAGGATTAATTAGTTTTGTAATTTCAGCAATAATTGCAGCCTCTTCCTGTTCTAATTCAAAATAGGTTTTAGAATCTAACAACTCGAATATTTTTAATTCTTTATTAGCGGGTAAAGTATTGAAGCGTTTATTAAATAGGTTGGTTATTAGTTCATATATTCTTTTTATATTTTTTAAGGAAAGTATTTCTTCATTCAAACTTTTTTCAAGGTCGTCAGAATAACCGTAACATGCTATAAGATTATCATAGATCCCATTTTCACCGGATTTATCATTTTCTAAAAGACTGAGATGATATTCAAGAGTTGAAATTGAATCGTTTACATAAAGCAATTCATTATGCAAAAATGCAGATAAATCACCATCCTCACAAGGCATATAATTTTCCATAGTTTCACTTATTTGGTTAAGGATTATATATAAGTTCACATGCCCGTCTAAAACTCGCTAAAGGCTTTTCTTTTTCCTTCGGCTTATTCCTCGACTTAGAGTCTGATTCCTTGCGAGTCTGCAGGAGAGCCCCAGCAAAGAAAGCTTTAGCTTTGTCATTATTTTTCTGGAAAAGCCTTTTACCTTTTTTTGAAACTACACTCACCCGAGCCCAGAATCCTTTTGTTTCATGCTTTTCTGGACTCTGTTTTATGTCTCTACTTGCAGACCAAAACTGGATATTAAAAGCCCAATATAGAGCCCCGGAACGGGGAGACATGGATTTTTCAAGATAATCAGAGAGAAAGCCGGCAGGAGCTTGGACACCTGCTTCTTTTGGAGGTTTACGCGCCCAGGTCCAGCCTTCTTTTGTCCGTGTTATGGCGCAAATGTTCATCACCTTGCCGCCCCCATAGCTGACCCATACCTTTTTTAGAAGATGTATAGGCATTACCCAATTAATACCAAAAATTACAAGATGAAAGTGCAGCCTGCCGTTTTTCTGGAACTCGTTGACCTTAATATAAGTTAAACCCCTTGCAAGTTTAGAATTAAGAAGGTCCCGTAACTTATCCCAGGCTTCACGCATTTGGTTGTTAACTGTTACAAGGTCACCGGCGTGAGAGGGAGCAGTAAGAGTAAGGAAAACACCTTTCAAATGCCGCCTGTTTGCATAGTCCCAGGTAGCCCAATAGGCTTGTTTGTTCTCTTCCTGCCGAATCACAGAAGTGAACCGGGTTTTATAGGGCAAATGGACCGTACTTGAAAAAACAGGGTTACCGTCCATGCTATGAACCATTTCAATATTTTCAGTGGTAATCCTCGATATGTATTCGCTGAATCCCTCAATGACCTCGAAATAAATATTATTGGTATAGATGAATTCCTTTGTTTCACGGTCCATGTAACCGAAACCGTTACACCGGCTGAGTTTATGAAGGGCTTTCCAGCGTTCAGGGTTAGTGTTTTTAAGGTCTTCCAAATTTTCTGAATGTTTATAAGTTTTTTCGGGTTGGTCACAGTGTCGTCCGCTATCGAGTTCTGTCTTGTCGGAAACTTGCTTATCTTGGAT
>DUIO01000175.1 GCA_013330315.1 Methanosarcina sp.
TTATCCGGCTACCCTGCTATTTACCTCGGTTCCATCGGTGACCCCAGGATTGCCCCAGGCGTCCTTGAGAAAGGAATCTTATTAACTGCACGCTTTTACTTCGACCAGTACGTGAACCTGCGCCCGATAAAACTTCTTGAAGGTGTCTGGACTCCAATAAAGGATAAAACCTCAAAAGAAATCGACTTCGTCGTAGTAAGGGAAAATACAGAAGATTTCTACATAGGCATCGGCGGCAGGGCAAAAAAAGGAGAAAGCAAAGACCTCCTTGAAGTCAAAAGGACCCTTTATTCCGCAAAATTCGGCCTTGATATTGAGACCGACAGCGAAGAAATAGGGTATCAGATAGGTCTGATCTCCAAAGAAGGCACTAAAAGGGTTATTGAGTACGCTTTTGACCTCTCCGAAAACAGGAAGAAACACGTTTCATCCGTTGACAAGGCAAATGTCCTCTCCGATATCTACGGCTTCTGGAGAGAAGAGTTCAATGCAGTTGCCGCAACTCACCCTGACGTTACCACAGATTTCAACTTTGTTGACGCCATAACGATGTGGTTTGTTAAAAACCCTGAATGGTTCGATGTGGTCGTAACCCCGAACATGTTCGGAGATATCATTACCGACCTCGGAGCTATGATCCAGGGAGGCCTCGGTCTTGCACCCGGTGGAAACATTAACCCGAACGGTACAAGCATGTTCGAGCCTATCCACGGTTCAGCCCCGAAATATAAAGGACAGAACAAGGTCAACCCGATTGCCACAATCTGGGCAGGCGCAATGCTCATAGAACAGCTCGGAGAAAAAGAAGCCGCAGACACCATAGTCAATGCAATCCAGAAAAATATCCTGGACAGCAAAGTAAAAACCTACGACATGGGCGGCAAGAACACCACCTCAGATGTCGGAGACGACATTGTAAGGATAATAAAGGGAGAATAACTTAAATCTCCCTTCACTTACACTTTTCATTTTGGTTAAATTAGAACTCAGAGAATAGTTTAGAGTTAAAGTTCTAAGTTTTCGTTTATTTTTATATGGATTATCAACTTATTTTGTAAAAACTATTAACTTATTTTTGTAAGTTTTTGAGAAGCTGATCTCTTCAATTCATCTCCTTTTCCCGAGTCCGTAAATTAACTTACACAATTCGTCCCATGCAAAATTTTTATTTTTTTGCTCAAAGTTAATATGCAGATCTATCATATTTAGTACGAGAGAATATAAACTTGAGTAATCTGCTAAATGGAGTAAGAAGGATAAAGAAGGAGAAGTGTGAGCGAGCATGATTTCTATCAGACCTTTTAATGATAGAGAAGATCAAAGAATGCTTGAAATCGAAAGGCTCTGTCCGCAAGGCGATGAAAAATGTGCAATGGGTGTGGATAAGAAGGATATGATTGCCCGTTATGAGATGTATGATAACTGGGATGTACTTGTGGCAGAAAAGGACGGAAAAGTCGCTGGCTGGATTGGTTTAACCATAAAAATAACACCCGAACAAAAAGGAAAGTATGCCTACATTACTGAAGTGATGGTTGATCCGGCTTTTCAAAGGGCAGGAATTGCCACGAAGCTTATTAAAGAGGCGGAAAAAAAGGCTCAAGAAATGGATGTGGATTACGCCTATTGTTATATTTATGAACCAAACAAAGCCTCTCAGTTTTTATTTGAGAAGATAGGATATTCCAGGATGAGAGGCATCAAATTTCCAGTGATATCAACTTATAAGAAACTTGATGAGTCTTCAGAATATTCGATAAAATCTATAGATAGAGAAAAGATTGGAGATGCAACAGGTCTTATAAACGAGTATAACTCAGGGTCTGTGCACTTCATGCCGTTTACGGATCAAACTTTTGAGTCACGCTTGAGATTTATTCCTGGATATGGACCGGAAAACTTCTGGGTGGTCAGAAACAAAGAAAACAAAATCGCGGCCTGTGCCGGGTTATGGGACAGCTCGGAACTGGCTCATTTATACTATGCCAGAGAACCGACAGCAATGAAGGTAATGAAATCGATTTTTGGAGCCTTGAGCCATATTACGAAAGTACCAGAGTTTCCAGCTGAAGGAGAGCACTTCAAGGTCCTTTATATTGTGGACTGTGCATTCGATAAGAGGCAACCCAATGCAATGCTGGCACTCCTCAGGCATTTGAATAATATCTCAATTGACAGGAGACAGGATTTTCTGATGGCTATGACAGACCCTGAAGATAGTCTTCTTGAAGTAATGAAAAAACTAAAACCGCAGACTGAAACCTGGAATGTGTTTGCCAGATCTTTCGAAGGGGATTTGCCGAATTTCAGTCCTTTTTATGTAGATATCAGAGATATTATCCCCTGAAGGATAAAGTGAGATAGAAAAAAAGAAGGATAAAGAAATATAAAAATATAGAAAAATAAGAAAGATAAAGCAAATTGACCGTTTTTCAGAAACCTATTAGATTTATTATTTGGGCAGCATATCTCCAGGGAAACTCCTGCAGGGATGAGTTTCATAGGTAAAGATTCCAGCTTTTACGGCAGGGTCATCATCCATTATTTTTTTGGTTTCTTCTTCACTTGTACTGAAAATCCCGATTCCTTTTATTTCTGTCTCGTCGTCTATAGGGCAGACGATTGCCAGTTTTCCTTCTTCTCGAAGAGAGAAATTTCTTCTCACATGTTCCCAGATTATTTTTTCAGTTTCTGGATTGCCTTTATTTTGAGCAGCCTTCAGAATTACGATGGTGTAACCTCGAGTTCTCAGTATCATCTGTTTCATATATTCGTCAGTAATTAACATGAGTGATTCCTCCGGAAATAATTATTGATGAATAAGAGTTGTTTAAAGAGAGTTATTAACCTTCAGTTTGTGATTCCATATTATTTTGAAAGCAAAAGCAGCTAAAATACATGCAGGGAACCCAGGCAAAAAAGATATATGAGCTGAAATATATAATATCACCAGAATATTTCAGCGGCAGGTATAATTTTCAGTCGTACGGGGGGTAAATATGGATAATAAAGAAGATCAGAGAATGATAGGGGTCTGCCCAAACTGTGGAAAGCCTTTCAGGATAGAGTCGGAAGGCGGTGGGGAAGAATGGCGCTACTGTGCTGAAGTCTGCATAAACCCCGCAGCAATACCAACAGGAGCAAGGTTGATGGCAGATCAGGCTACGTTACGCTTTGTAGATGGCAATATGAATGAGTATATTCGAGAGGACTACATTAAAACCCACGGCATTGATCCTCTGCCTATATGGAAAGCGATGGAAAAGTGGCGCGAAGAACAGATGGAAAAATGGAAGATATGAGTTTAATGTTTGTTAATTTTTAAATTATTTTTATCTTTTTTATTTTCCGACTTCCTGAGTTCTATAATCAATTCTCTAAATCCTTTATTATGCCTGTTTTCAATTATGCTCATCTCTCCTAGTTGAAAAGAGAATGTAATAACCAATATACGGAACTCGTGAGTAAGATCAATAAAAAGGAACGGACCAGGGAAATAATCAAACATTTTTTTTTCAGTTGCCTTTAAATCCCATAAAATTCCTACTAATCCTCTGATCGATGTGGCACGGAGAAAACAATTTGAAAAGCCCCTGCACGGGGACAAGGAAAGCGTGCGCTTTGCAACCCCTGAGCCCATTGCCCGCTACAGGGCACAGCGCCTGAGAGCGAAAACTCTTGCTGACATTAGCTGCGGGATAGGAGGGCAAACTGTCTTTTTTGCGCAGCAATGCGAGTTCGTATATGCAGTGGAAATTGACCCTAAGAAAATAGAGTATGCAAAACAGAACTGTGCGATGTACGGGCTTGATAATGTAAAATTCATCTGCGGGGATGCTCTTGACCCGAAAGTAATCGAGCAGATTCCGGAAGTAGACGTTGTTTTTTCAGACCCATTCCGTCCTGCCGAAGAGGATGAGAGACATGTCTCAAGCCTTGAACCAGGGATTCCGAATGTGCTTTCCGCCTATGGAGAAAAAACAAAAAATTTCGCTTTTGAAGCCCCACCCCAGATGCCGCCGGAGAGGATTCCTTTTGACTGCGAAAAAGAGTATATTTCCCTGGACGGGCAGCTTAATCGTCTGACCCTTTACTTTGGCGGGTTGAAGCAATATGACAGGCTTGCTGTTGCTCTCCCTGCAGGTGAAGGGCTGGTTTCAAAGAGCGGGTTCCTCCCGCAAATAAGGGAAACGGAAAAAATGAANNCTTTTGCTGACTTCGGATGCTCTGATAAAGCAATCAATGATAAAACACCATTACTTAGTTTTGAGAGTTTCCCCCTTCGAACCCCGTGAGATTAACAAATTCTTGAAGGACAGGAACGTCGGAAGCGTTGTGCTACGGGCAGGTGTGAGGCCTGAAGAGTACTGGGAAGTCAGAAATGAAGTAGAAAAAGGACTTGAAGGTAAAAAAACCATACACCTCTTTGTGAAAGATGGGAATGCAATCCTTTGTGAAGTGTTATTTAACTGAAATTTAGCCGAAGCGGTATTTAAAATTCGAAAAAAAAGAATGAACCGAGTTTTAAACCCGGTCTATTTTTGGCTCAATCAAAACTGATTGAGCTTTTTAATTTACTGGTTTAATTTACTGGTTTTAATTTACTGGTTTTAATTTACTGGTTTTAATTTACTGGTTTAGTTGACCTGACTTCAAATTGATCTGATTGACCTGCATTCTCAGGCTTCTTTGCAGGCTGCCTCTTTCACAAGTTCAAGTCCTCTGGAAAGAGCATCCTGAATTCTTGTAGGATCGGTTCCTCCGCCCATTGCAAGGGCAGGTTTCCCGCCTCCACCTCCGCCGACTATTTTCGACATTTCACGGACGAGGCTACCGGCATTGATTCCACATTTTATGGCTTTGTCTCCGACAGATGCTACAATCTTTACTCCTTCAAAATCGCTCACAAGAAGAGCAATTGCATTTTCGTTTTTGAGGAGTTCAGTCGCGATCTTCTGCAGTTCGAGGGAGTCAGCTCCTGAAATCTGTTCGGCAACGACTTTGAGACCTGCAATCTCGGAAGCGTCCCCGATCATTCTGTAAACTCTGGAGCGGGCAAGCTCTTCTTTGAGCCTTTCGTTTTCTTTCTTAAGGTCTTTCCATTCTCCAAAGAAACGCTCCACACTTACCGGGAGATGTTCCGGAGGCACGCTCAGCGTCTTTGCAGAGTCAACCAGAAGAGATTCGATTTTTTGCATTGCACGCACAGCTGCGGCCCCGGCTGCAAATTCTATTCTCTCTACACCGTCTTGAATTCTCTCGGTTTTCAGGATCTTGATAGGTCCGATAATGCCTGTGCTCAGGCAGTGGGTTCCACCGCAGGCTTCAACGTCATCTCCGACCTTTACGATTCTGATCTTGTCTCCTGGAGGCACTCCACCCTGATAAAGTCCGAAACCGTATACCTGCTCCGCTTCAGTCCTGGGCAGCCATTCCGTAACCACACGCTTGTTTTCCATAACCGTGCGGTTAGCCAGAAGCTCAATCTGTTTTATTTCCTGAGGCGAAATGTGCTTGTAATGGGAAAGGTCAAGCCTCGAATGGTCTTCAAACTTCTGGGCACCAGCCTGCCAGATATGTTTTCCAAGAACCTTTCTTGCTGCATCGTTTACGATATGAGTTGCTGTGTGGTGCCTTGCAAGAGCCATTCTGCGCTTTTCATCAACCTTACCGGTAATAATGTCACCTTTAGTTATCGCGAGCTCCCTTCCCGGGTTTTCAATCGTGTGTACGATTACTCCCTCGTAAACCTGAACATCCACTACTTTGTAAACAGTATCATCAGCAATGATAGTTCCGATATCTGCAGGCTGACCTCCACCTTCTGCATAGAAGAAAGTGTTGTCCAGCACAATGTGGTTGTCAAATACATCAAGGACAACTGCCTCGAATTCCAGGCGAGTGGGCTCGTCATAGAAGCGGCGCTTGGTTTTGGGCAGGTGTTTGAGCCTTTCTGCAAAAGGAATTACTTCTTCTTCCTTTTCTTCAGCCTTGTTGTGCAGTTCACCAATTATCGAATAGAAGTTGTCAGGGAACTCTACACTTACCCCTATCTCGGCTGCAACCTCTTTTGCCATCTCTGGAGGAATGCCGTGAGAGTCGTAAAGCTCGGTTAACTGGGACAGAGGAATTTTCTCGCCTGTCTTTTTGAAATGTGATGCCGATTTCTGGATAATCCTGCGGCCCCTTTCCATAGTTGCATTAAACTTTTCTTCTTCAGACTCCAGAATGTCCTGAATAACAGGGAAGTTTTCTCTGAACTCGGGGTATTCGGGCATGTTCTTAATATGCATGTCCACAATTTCGGAAAGCGGGGTCCGGATATCAAGATCTTTCATCATGCGCAGGGTCCTTCTCAGGACAAGGCGTGCAAGGTATCCTGCTTTAACGTTGGAAGGAATAATTCCGTCACCGTGCATAAAGGTAAGGCAGCGAGTATGGTCAGATNNAAGTCTGGCATTCTGTGCCAGAATGTTTGCATATTCGGAGTCATCCAGCTCGTGTTCAAGTCCTGCAAGTCCCATTAGCTCGTTTACTATTCCAGGGAAAAGAGCATCATAAATTGTGGGAGAGCCCCTTGAAGCCCAGACAAAACGCTCAAGACCGTATCCGGTATCTACGATATAATTGTCCATCTTCGAGTAGGTCTCGCCTTTAATCAGGATATCTCCTTTTTTGTCAGTCTTCAGGTCCATGAAGACAAGGGTTGCGAGCTCAAGCCCGTGCACGATAACTTCAACACAGGGTCCTGCATTACCCCCACCTGCCCAGGGCTCTTCTTTGTATGTTACGGCAAAAGGATTTACTTTGAGGGAGGTTAAGAGCTCATCGCAGAGTTCTATGGTGCGTTCTTTCCAGTAGATCTCATTATCTCTTTTGTTGAACGCATGATGAGCCATCATTTCAAAGTTTGTNNACAAAGGGCTGGAAGTCTGCAATTGATGCTATAGTAAGGTAAATATCATCTCTCCAGCGGGCGACCACAGGGTAGCGGTCAATCCTTGTATGCCCTCTTGCTTCAAAGAAGGAGAGATAATATTCGCGCATCTCTGAGATATTAAACTCCCTGGAAAACACAGGGCTTCCTATGAAGGAATAAGGATCGCAGGGCGCATCTCCGCATGTATTTCTTTCAGGGTCGCGTGTCCAGAAGAATTTGCCACATTTCTGGCACTGTTTCCGGACAAAACCGTTGTTTTTGAAAAAGTCAAGTTGATACTCATCTTCAAGCATAGTAATCACTCCGGATGGTGGGTATAATCTGCCCCGCTGCATTTTGAAACAAAAAGAAAGCAGAGGTGTCCCAGCACAACCGTTTCAGGGGGGGTTCAGGCATTTTTAGTGCTATATGATGATCCCGGTTGAATTATCATTTAATTTTCAGGTACAGCGGTATGAAATCAATCTCATAGTAATGAAACTATGTCGGTTCGTGTACGAATAAACATTTACAGATAGCCGTTTTTCGAGGTAAGTTTACGTTAATACTGAGGAAATATATAATAATGCCACATAATAATTGGAACTTAAATAAATCCGCAATTACAAACCTTAACTATTAGAGGCACTTCTACAGAAAAAGCTTATTCTTCATTATAAAAGATAGGAGTATGTCCTTTAATCCTGAGGATAATATCTTAGCTGTATAACAGCCGGAAAAATAAGGTCTCAGGGAGGAGGTTAAAGGAGTACAATTCTTTTGCTAATATACTGCCAATTGTACTACTTTTGACCAGAAACTTCAGTTAAACAGAGTTAATTAACATCANNCATTTACTTAAATATCATTTTTTACGTTTTAAGCATACTATTTTTAAAGTACCTTTTTAAAGTACAGCTAAATACAGCTGTTATTTATCTGAAATACTACTTAAGAAATCTGCTCCCTGAGCGAACCTGCTCGCCGGGAGCTATTATCTATATAGTACTACTGTCCTGCCGCGTACGTCAATAAGTGTGGATCTTGTAGCTTCAGCAAGCTCGTCCGCAATAGCTTTCAGGTCCTTTCCTTCTTCTGCGCTTTTCAGTACCTTGACCTTTACAAGCCTGTTAGCTTTTATCTGCTTGTTAAGCTCTTCGATTAAAGTATCGGTAACCCCATTCTTTCCAACATTAAGAATAGGACTTATTTTGCTTGCATCGGATTTCAGCTGGTATAATTTTTCTTTATCCATTGCCCTTCCTCATATCGCTAATGATTAAACTCGCCTGCCGGATTATAAAAAGCTCACATCGAGGTAATAAGAAATATACGGCATCAATGAAATAGCTCTCTCCTCGGAGCCAGTTTACCCTTAACTATAATTTCACCCATTCTCACCAGCACCTATATCAAAGTTTCCCGGTGAGGCCTTTCAAGCTACAACCGGGTCAGGTCCCTTTCAATTACCCACTTTTTGTCTTTTTTCCAGGCTTTTTGTGCTTATAGATCCGGAATCCGGACAGAGGTTCCAAACAATTTCGACATCTTTATCATCGGTTTGACATTCATTAACGGTATAGAGAATCTAGAGAATTATAACCGGAAAATAAACCTCTCATCTACCTCCGGGAGGCGACATAAATGAATCCCAACTTGCTTGATTTAGTCCTGTTTTCAGAGAAAAGAAAAGCTTTTCTCTTGCTCCTGAAGGAGGGACCAAAGAATTCCCAGGAGATCCTTGACAGACTTCAGGTTCCAAGAACCGCTCTCCTCCCTCAGATAAAAAAACTGAAAGAGCAGAGCCTTGTGGTCCACGAAGAAGGAGTATATCGTCTCAGCCTGATAGGAGAGATTATTATGGAAAAAATGGAGCCTCTTCTTGATACGCTTGAGATCTTTGAGAAAAGTGAGAATTTCTGGGCAGATAGAAAACTGACACCTGTTCCCTCTCATCTTATGAAAAGAATCAGCGAACTTGGGGACTATCACCTGATGGAACCGGACCTGAGCCATACTTTTGACCTTAACCCTGAGTTTGTAAATCATGTGTCGAACTCAGAGCATATCTTTATGTTTCTTTCCTACTTTCATCCTCAGTTTCCCGCTTTCTTCCTGGACCTTGCCAGAAAAGGCGCTGAGATTTCACTTATCCTGAGCGATTCTGTGTACTTACGGTTTACAGAGGACTTCAAACAGGAAAAAGAAAATCTGTTCAGAATTGAGAATACATGTCTCTTTATTCTCGACAAAAAACAGGCGGATATTCCTGCAGTTGTTGTATCTTCGGATAAAATTATGCTCCTCGGGTTATTTAATGAAAGCGGAAGGTTTGACCGCCAGTATGTAATAAGCTTTGAACCCGAAGCAATCGAATGGGGAAAAGACTTATTCGAATACTTTAGAGATATGAGCAGGGAGGTAAAATTAGAGAAAAAAGAGACTAATGGGGGCTAATATAATTGTAAGAACGAAACAATAAGACTTCGAATTAAAACAGAGTTATGCGGAGAATTATAAATCATTGATTTCCGGGCTATTCTTGAGTTCTCAGTTATTCTTCAATTTCTAAATCATGTTAACTCCTGGTTATTTAAATATTCCTGATTTAGAATCATTTAAGTTTTTTTAGAGTAATTTTTAAAAATATTTTTAGATATATTTTAAAATAATTTTAAAGTCTTCTTAGAGTTTCTTAGATGAATTTTTAAAAAGACTGTTTTAACCATCATCTTTTAGAAGATCCCGAGGTACTTCATTAGATTTAAATATTAGGTATACCTAAATATGGCTAAAAAAGAAATTTAGGCTTACCTAAAAAATGCGAGTTAAAGTATGAAACTGCCACTTATCTGTCCTGAAAAGGAATGCTGCCGTGGTAAAAAGGAATGCACGCCAGGGAAAGGGCTTCCCAAAATCGTACTTATAGGAAACCCTAACGTGGGAAAAAGCAGCCTTTTCAATTCACTTTCCGGAAGCTATACCGTAGTTTCCAACTATCCCGGAACTTCTGTCGAAATCAGCCGCGGAAAAGGCAGGATAGAAGATCGGGAGTATGAAATCATTGATACGCCCGGGATGTATTCCCTTCTTCCTGTAAGTGAAGAAGAAAGAGTATCTCAGCGCCTGCTCCTTGAAGAGAAAGCTTATGTCTGCCTGCATGTAGTGGACGCAAGAAACCTGAGGCGCATGCTCTCTTTCACACTCCAGCTCCTTGAAGCCGGAATTCCCCTGATTCTTGTCCTGAATATGATGGACGAAGCCGAGGAAAGGGGAATAAAAATTGACATACAGGGACTCAGCAAAACCCTGGGAATTCCTGTGGTGGGTACGGTTTCAAGCGAAGGAAAAGGGATTGAGGAACTCAAAACCTCAATCATGGAATTTACTCATAATAAAAATGAAAGGTTCTCGCAGGAAATCGATTACGGACTAACAGTAGAACCTTACATTTCAGAAATGGAAAGCCTGCTGGAAACTGCGGAAGAAACCGGAATATCAAAAAGGTCTCTTGCCCTCCTTCTGCTTCAGGAGGACAGGACAGCACTTGATTCCGCATGCAGCCCTGAAAAGGCATATAAGGATAAAATTGAAAAAATTGAAAACGAGAGAAGTGAAAACGGAAGGAGTAACAGCGCGAAAATTAATAGCGAAAGAGATAGCTTTGAGAAGATTCAGAAGCTTGCAGAAATAGCCTCTGAAAAGGCTGGAATTCCTCTGTCTTACCTGTTCACTCTCAAGCGGCAGGAGCTTGTAAACGGAATAGTGGAAGAGGTAATGGAAATACNNAAAAGGGTCCTGCTCGCAGAGAATATCGACAGCGTGCTAACTCATCCTTTGTTTGGGATTCCGGTGCTGCTGCTTGTCCTTTACTTCGGACTTTACCGTTTCGTGGGCGTTTTTGCGGCAGGTACTGTTGTCGACTTTCTGGAAAACACGGTATTCGGAGAGCACATAAACCCGCTGGTCACCGAATGGTTTACATCCCTTGTGCCCTACCCTGCCCTGCAGGACCTCTTTGTAGGGGAATACGGGATATTTACTCAGGCTGTAACCTATGCAATTGCCCTTATCCTGCCGATAGTAGGAGCTTTCTTCCTTGTATTCTCAATCATCGAAGATACGGGCTACCTTCCGAGGCTGGGCCTGCTTCTGGATGGAATGTTTAAAAAAATAGGTCTCAGTGGGAGGGCAGTAATTCCGATGGTCCTGGGTTTTGGCTGTTCCACAATGGCTACTATGGTTACTCGAACACTTGAAACGAGAAGAGAAAGGCTAATCTCAACCATTCTGCTGGCTCTTGCTATCCCCTGTTCGGCACAGCTTGGTATCATTCTTTCAATCCTTTCCAAAAACCCTGACGGACTACTCATCTGGGCAGGCGTGGTAGGGCTTGAATTCATATTCATAGGATACCTGGCTGCCAGACTTCTGCCTGGAGAAGCCCCTACATTCATACTTGAAATGCCTCCACTGCGGGTGCCGCGTCTTTCAAACATAGCTATCAAGACCTACTCAAGAATGCACTGGTACTTCCTGGAAGTCCTGCCGCTTTTCGTAGTCGCAAGCGTGCTGATATGGATAGGCAGGCTAACGGGTCTCTTTGCCCTCGCCCTGAAAATAATGGAATACCCTACAGTCTGGATAGGCTTGCCCTCCAGTGCCGCCGATGTTTTCCTTTTCGGCTTCTTCAGGAGGGACTTCGGAGCAGCAGGGCTTTACGGAATGCATGATGCAGGGCTATTGACAGGCGTTCAGCTTGTGGTTGCAGCAGTGACCCTGACACTCTTTATGCCTTGCATTGCCCAGTTCATGATGACAGTAAAGGAAAGAGGATTTAAAATGGCATTTGCAATCTCAGCGTTTATTTTCCCATCTGCCTTCCTTGCAGGTTTTATTGTAAATACCCTGCTAACAGCACTGGGGGTGAACCTGTGAACTGCCCCCTATGCGGAAACAAATTTGAAAAAGCAAACGAATCAAAATGTACAGGCTGCGGAAAGCTGCATAACTGCAACAAGCAGTGTTGCCCTTCCTGTGGCTATGAACTTGTAAAAGAAGCAAAAGTGATACAGCTTATAAGGAGTCTCTTTAAATGATATCTAAAAACCCAATCTCCCTTAATGCCGCTCTGAAAACCACTACTCTTTCCGCAATGGAACCTAGGAAAAAAGGAAAGATATCTCACCTGGATACGAAAAACACGGGGATTTTGCAGAAGCTTATAGCAATGGGTATCCTGCCCGGTATGCCTGTAACTCTGCTCAGGAATTCTCCATCATACCTCTTTGAGGTAGACCAGACCAGGTATGCTGTGGACAGGGAAATTGCAAATCATATTTATGTGAGCTACTGAACCGATACCCGGGCTTAAAGAAAAAACCTAACCCGAAAAACGGTAGAAAAACAGGTAGAAAATTGGGTGAAGAGGAAGAATTTATTCCTTCACATGCCTTACAATGTGCCCGGCTTCAGGAATAATAATTTTAGAAAGGGCAAGCTTCACCGCGTTTGGCGACCCTGGCAGGCAGAATACAGCCTTTCCTTTTATTACACCTGCCGAAGCCCTGGTTAGAATTACCGAAGTCCCAATTTCTTCAAGGCTTTTGTACCTGAAAAGTTCCCCGAAACCAGGGATTTCTTTTTCAAAAAGGGGAGCTACGGACTCTATAGTAAGGTCTTTTGGGGCAAGCCCTGTGCCTCCGCTTGTTATGACGATGTCCGCGGAACTGTTAAGTGCGGCAGAAATGGCATCCAGAAGTGAATTTTTTTCGTCAGGCACAAGCCTGTAAAAAGAGACTTTGTTGCCTGCAGCCTCAAGAAGTTCTTGCATAGCTTTTCCCGAAAGGTCTTCCACCTCATCAGGAGAAACTGAATTTCCGTATTTCTCATACCTTGAGGTTGAAATTGTAATTAAAGCGAAAGAAAAAGATTTTTTAGCGTCTTTTTTGTGAATTTCTGGCGTGGATTCTTTCATGAAAATATCATTCTCCGATAGATTCAAATTATTTTCTTTTTCTGTGTGTCCGGTTCAGGTTCTACATTAGGATTTTCGATTATGATTATTCTTTCTATTATCCTTTCTTTTATCCTGTACCTGCAGAATTACTTGCCTGCCCATATTTTAATAACTTATGAGCTCAATGCTCGGTTATGCACATAATTGCAGCGGATATAGGGACAGGCACACAGGATATCCTGCTTTATGATTCTGAACAAGAGGTTGAAAATAGCCTGATAATGGTTATGCCTGCTCCCACAAAGGTAACTGCGGAAAGGGTGCGGCGCATAACAAAGGTAGGAAAAGCACTGGTTCTTACCGGAACCATAATGGGAGGCGGTCCTTCGGCATGGGCTGTCCGCACGCATCTGAAGGCGGGGCTTCCTGCATATGCCACTGAAGAAGCTGCTCTGACTATCCACGATAATCTGGAAAGGGTGAAGGCTCTTGGGATCCGG
>DUIO01000084.1 GCA_013330315.1 Methanosarcina sp.
AAAAACGGTTGATTAAAAAACGGCCAAGCAGAAAAACATTTGAGAGAGTATCGGGCATAAACCTGATTTCGGGTTGAGCCTGATTCTCTTGTTTCTGCTTCTTTTCTAATTTTTTATTTCACATGTTTCTGGTTGAGTATCTTTTATCAAATATGATTTTATTTTTCTGCAGTCATTTTTCTTGTTACTTTTTCAATCCGCAGTTTTTCTTCCGGGCCTTCTCATGTCCGGTCAGATCTTCTGTGCTGCTTGTTTTCAGCAAGCTTGTTCTTTAATTATCTTTTTTTTAAGAACGTAATCGACTAAATACGATAAATTTATATATTTACACGTGCTTTTATTTATTGGTAAATCAAATTTACTTGATTTGCCTGTAAAGTGCCATTTTAAATCTCCGTAATTCTGCAGACTCCTGTAAAAATTTGCCTTTGAACCTCCATTACTTTTTTTTCCTTTTTTTTATTTTTCTGATCTAGTTCTTACTTTTTCATCCTTTTTTCTTTAGTTCTGCTTTTTTTTAATCCATTTCTCCATTCCTTTTTCCGTTCCTTTTTTCATCCTTTTTTCGTTCATTATTTTGCCTCCCGATATTCTATTTTTGCTTTCGGTACTTATTAAAGAAAAAAACTCGAAGGTTTCGGAAGTCCTGAAGACAAGCCCAAAGTTTATTAGTTGATACGATAATTATGCAGGAAACCTGTAGATATATGCGTGAACAGATCCTGATTTCTTGTTTTCATATCTGATTCTACAGTTACCTGAAATTCTGGTGAGAATTTATGGCTGATACAATTCACTGGGCAGACGTCATCGCGGAAGACGTGTTAAATAAAAGTGGCAAACATCTTGTTGCCACAGGAATTACTCCCTCGGGGCATATCCATATCGGAAACATGAGGGAGGTAGTGACTGCTGATGCTGCTTACAGGGCTCTTCTTGACAGGGGGGCAGATGCCCGCTTTATCTATATTGCCGATAATTACGATCCTTTGCGCAAGGTTTACCCCTTCCTTCCAGAAAGTTACGCTGAGCATGTGGGAAAACCCATTTCTGAAGTCCCCTGCCCATGCGGGGAATGTGCAAACTATGCCGAACATTTCCTGAAGCCTTTCCTCGAAGCCCTGAGACGCCTTGGAATCAACCCTGAGGTTTACAGGGCGGATGAGATGTACAGGAAGGGAATGTATACCGAAGCAATAAAGACCGCTCTTGTAAAAAGGGACGAAATAGCAAAGATCCTTGAAGAGGTCTCAGGCAAGACAGTAGCGGAAGAATGGAGTCCTTTCAACCCCCGCTGTAATGAATGCGGAAAAATAACTACCACGAAAGTTACAGGCTTTGACCTTGAAGCCGAAACCGTGGATTACGCCTGTGCTTGCGGTCACTCGGGAACAGTCCCTATGGCAGGTGGGGGCAAGCTTACCTGGAGAGTGGACTGGCCTGCCCGCTGGGCTGTGCTTGGGGTGACTGTAGAGCCTTTTGGAAAAGATCACGCTTCCAGAGGTGGTTCTTATGATACCGGTAAACGGATAGTCCGCGAAATCTACGGGCATGAGCCTCCTTACCCTATAGTTTACGAATGGATAATGCTCGGAAAGCAGGGGGCAATGTCTTCTTCTACGGGAGTTGTTGTCTCGATTACGGACATGCTTGAAGTTGTTCCTCCTGAGGTTCTTCGGTACCTGATCATCCGTACAAAGCCTGAAAAGCATATCCAGTTTGACCCCGGACAGCCCTTACTTACCATAGTTGATGAATATGAAAGACTGAGGGAGAAGTTCAGGGACAATGATCCGTCGCTGGGAGATTTTGAAAAGAGAATCTATGAGCTATCCAGAGCTACCGGCATTTGCTACCCTGAAATTCCTTTCAAGCAGATGGTAACTATTTTCCAGGTTGCAAGGGGAGATTTCGAGCAGATCCTGCAGATAGTAAAACGTTCGGGCTTTTCAATCGAAGATGAAAAGTGTATTAGTGAGCTTGTGGATAACGTTTCGAAATGGCTTGAACTCTACGCCCCTCCGTTTGCAAAGTTTAGCGTAAAAGAAAAGGTGCCTGTGCAGGCAGCAACCCTTTCGGAGCTCCAAAAATCCTTCCTTGGGGCATTTGCTGACCTCATTGAAGCCAGAGGAAAGCTCAGCGGAGAAGAATACCATATGCTTGTTTACTCTGCAAAAGATGAAGGTTCCGAGCTCAACAGGCTTATTGCAGAAAAATTAAATATACCGGCTCCGCAGGTAGACCCCAAAGACCTTTTTAAAGCGATCTATATCTCAATTCTCGGACAGAGTTCGGGACCCAAAGCCGGCTGGTTCTTGTCCTCTTTTGAGGGGGACTTCCTGGTAGCACGGTTCAGGGAAGCTTCAATATATAGCCCTGAAAAACACTCATGAATATGCAGATGGATATGGAGACCGCGAAAGGGGAATAAAAAACTCAGGTATACGGATTACAGATGGGACAATAGATACGTATAAACCGGGTTATACGGATAAACCACAGATATGGATAAGCCGATGAATACCAGTAAGCCGACAGATNNAAACCACGGATACGGATAAACCAATGAATACCAGTAAGCCGACAGATACGGATAAGTCTGCAAAAAAGCTCGCAGGTACTCCGAAGGAACATTTTTTTGCATGGGATAAAGAATATGCTCATCTTAAATGGGGAGGTCCTGCATCTATTCGAAATCTGAGAACTTACCTTCCCCCTGGGTCGAGAGTTCTGGATGCAGGTTCGGGGAATGGAAGGTACCTCGGAGAGCTTTCGAGAAATTACACAGCAATAGGAACCGACATCTCATTAACTGCCCTTGGGAACTCCCGCGCGCAGATTGCAAGAAGCGAAAGGTTTGCAGAACATCTCGGGGCAAGCATACATTCCTTACCTTTCAAACCAGGATCATTTGACGGGATAATCTGCTATGGTGTGCTCCAGCATCTTTTTAAAGAAGAGCGAGAGGCTGCTGTCAGCGAATTTTCCCGCCTTCTCAACCCCGGAGGCTTTATTTTTTTCGAGGCTTTTGGCTGTGAAGATATGCGCTGCGGAGGAGAGGCTCCAAGTCCGTTTGAAGAAAAGACTTTTGCCAGGCAAAACGGCATAATTTACCACTATTTTACTGAAAAAGAAGTAAGAATGCTTTTTGCCGAATTTGAATTACTTGAACTGGAAAATGTAATAAAAGAGAAGATTTTTAGAGGGGAATCTTATCGGCGGCATATGGTCAGGGGAGTTTTCAGGAAGTTTTGATCCTAAATCAGAATGCTCAATCTTAATTCGGAAAAACCCGGACTACTTACTCCCTCTGTTTCCCGCCTTCAAAGCCCTCTAAGCAGTACTCAAGACGTAGTTTCGGTTCTTTTCTAACCATATTTTTGTTTCTAGCCTAACTTTTGTTTATAGCCTGATTTATTTATATCGTTATTTTATTTATAGCCTCATTTTTATTTCTAACTTTATACGAAGGCTAGCTTAAGATAATTAAGCACAATTATTACAAGGGCTCCGAAAATTCCTCCTATTGCACATATCAGGACTGCTATCCAGGTAATTGCGATTTCAAGTCCCAGCAGAAACTTTGCTGCTATCAGGGTTAAGATTCCAAGCACTGCATTTACTGCAAGGCTGGTGGCAGTCTTGAGAACTTTGTACAGCACATATGCAACTACGGCTGCCAGAATCAATACTGAGATTTCGGTAATGCCAACTACCATAGATTATACATAGTGTTCCAATTATTTATATTTATCATTGAGTTTTATGAAACAGTTATCCGTTTTTAAAAAATTATGCCAGATGTACTCGAAAATGTCACTTGACCTTTTTTATTTACGGAACGAAAGCTATATTACGGCGCTTTTTTCTTCAAAGAGCCCGGATGAATTCAATAATAATTTCTTTAAGTTCTTCTTCATTTAAATATGTCCGTACTTTCAGAGAACTGTCAGGATTCCCACGTACCATTGCAGAGACTGCCGCACCAGGCATGTACAGACAAAGGACAGGGATTTTCCTGACAAGGGCTCTGCATACTTCATAACCTACACCTGTGGATGGGACTGTCACCTCTGCAATCAATGCGTCGCTTTTTTCAAGCAAGCCAAGATCTCTTGCGTAGATTTCCAGTTCTGTCATTTTTGATTCAGTTTCTTCGAGTTCAGGGTCTGCAACATGCCAGCTGAGAACTTCTGCTCCTGCTTCTTCAAGGGTATCACACATAAACCTGTATGTCTTAAGAAGCTCTCTTCCTCCCCGGATTGAGCCTGAAACGAAAATTTTCTTCTTTTCTTGCCCTGAAAATTTAATTTTCTCCATTCCTTTTTCACCTGCCAGGATTTCTTATTGTACACCTCTGAAATAATGCCCTGTAGTAAAACCCTTCCCGACGTTCTCACACTTTTCCTTCGCGCTACCTCCGGACTTACAATATACGTCAATAGCTTTCCTGTATTTCTCCGTAATTCTCCTGATTTCTTCTGCACCATTCATCCCCAGGGTCTCGATTCTAAGGCTTGAAACCCCGCTTTCTATAATTTCAGGGATGTATTCAAGCATACAGAGGGATTTTGAGTTCAGGAGATGAGTCCTGCATTGAGAGTCCATTAGCAGGGGAAACTCGTAATTCTTTTCATCTACCAGCTTAAAATTTCCTGAGGCACAGGGTGTATTGCACTGCCCTCCCTTTCCGAAAAGCCCGCCTGTCAGGCAGTGTTCCGACACCATAAGTTCGAGGCGGCCATGAACTATGCATTCTACAGGTCCATAAGAAGCCACTTCTTTAAGCTCTTCAAGTGTTAATTCGGGAGAAATTACTGCCATTTTTGTTCCGTTTTGCAGTAGCATGGAAAGGGTATAGCTGTTATAGGTATTCAGGGGACTGTCCGCAATACATGGTATCCCTTTTTCTTTTGCGAGGTTAAACGTCCCCAGGTTTGAAACAAGGACTCCATTAGCTCCGTAGTTGCTCACTCTGGATAGAGTCTCCTCTACATATTCCATCTCGGAATCCTTCACTATTTTTGGAGTGTTGAAGTAGATCTTCCTGCTTGCAGCTCTGGTTTTAAGAACGGCTCTTTCAAAAATAGAGTCCGGGCTCTTGAGCGAAGTCTCTTCTTTGCCCGAACCTTTCTCTCTTCCGATTTCTTCTGGTTTTCTGAAAAGTCCTTCTCCAAAGTAAATATAATCGGCTCCGCCTGCGAGAGCTGCTTCAAGTCCTTCGAGGGAGTATACGGAAACCGAAAGTAAAGGCTTTTCCGAAAGTTTTTGCAGTTTTCCTCTGCCGGGAGAGAATTGCAAGTTTCCTGCATGCTCTCTCTTCCATTTCAATATGCGCAGGTTTTCAAGCTGAGATATTGCTTTTGTCCTCAGGTCATTCAACTGCCCTACGGGAATGAAGATATCCTCTTTTATATTCAGGCTGATCTCATCTGCCTCAAAGAGAGTATTACCAAGTTTGGTAAGTTGTTTTTCAATCTGCGCTCTTGAAGTTGGAGATTTCTCTGCCTTTTCAACCGTATATTCGGATTCAACAGTTACCGTATTTGAATCTCTATCCTTTACTTCTAGCCTGGCAGGTTTCCCGGGGGTAATGGTTGCTGTAAGAGATACCGGAAGCTTTGGTCTCATGGCTCCGAATTCGCTTTCTTTCTTAAGGGAATCCATAAGTTTCTTATCGTGCGTCCTGTAGACCGTACTTCCGGACGGAGCTCTTGAATCGAAGGGGATTTCTATGATTTCGCCTTTTTCTGCGCTGTATACTGGACCTTTTTGAGTATACATTGAGGATATGATTTTTCCTTTATCTTCAGGTCTGGTTTCGGCATTTTCGACCATTATCCCATCTCCCAGGCGAAGAGAGTTTGAAAGTTTTACACGAAGACGTTTTGTGCGCCTATCGTAACTGATTACGGTGCCTGCCGGTATTCCGCGGTTATGCGGATTTTCACGGCTCATAAGTTTTCCACGCGGATTTCCAAAAAAGTATCCCGTGGTAAAGCCACGGTTAAATAGTTGAGTAAGGGTTTCCTGCTCTTCTTCGGAAACCGAATACCCGGCAGGGTCTTTCAGGTATCTGTCAATCAGGCGGTGGTAGATCCTGACAACGCCTGCGACGTATTCCGGCCTCTTCATTCTGCCTTCTATTTTGAAAGATTCAATCCCGGCTTCTATAAGGGCTCCGAGACCTGAGGTCGTGTTAAGGTCTTTNNGAAACTTCCCTCGAAAGCACTATCCTTTCGATTCCCAGTTCCTTTGCAAATTTGACTCCTTCGCTGTTGTGCAGGGTCATCTGTGTGCTTGCATGAAGGGGAAGGTCAGGCAGGTATTTCCCGGAAAGGGAAATAAGCCCGAGGTCCTGGATTATAATCGCGTCAACCCCAATTTCTCTCAAGCGGGAGAGGAGCATAAGGGCGTTTTCCATTTCTCCTTCCTTAAGCAGGGTGTTTACGGTTACGTATATTTTCACGCCTCTGAGATGGGCATAGTCTATAGCTTTTTCAAGTTCCTCTTCCGAGAAATTAGATGCATATCCCCGGGCACTGAAAGCCCTGGCTCCGAGGTACACGGCATCGGCTCCGTTTTCTACGGCTGCTATCAGGGCTTCCATGCCGCCGGCCGGAGCCAGCAGTTCGGGTCTTTCAGGTTTCATCAAATGGGATTACTGAGTATGCTCTTAATTAAGTTTTGGCATTTTTTATCTTCCTGCGGAACCTGATTATTAATTATTTATGTAAAAAGTTACTTAATAACAAGTAGCTTAATAACAGGCCGAAGGTAAACAACCCTTATTAATTTGTCAAACTTTACCCTAAATTTGCAAGGCTGGAAGGTATAAAATGAATATAATATTAGGGGCAACAGGACAGATAGGTTCAATGCTTGTTGATAATCTTCTAAGAAAAGGCCAGCCCGTAAGGGTCGTTATTCGAAACCATCTTAAGGCGCAGGAATTCAAAAATAAGGGCGTAGAGGTCAGGCTCGCAGATTATTTTGATGTAAAAGCCTTAAAAATAGCTTTTCAGGGAGGAAGCTCGGTTTTCCTATTAACACCTGAAAACCCCAGGTCTGAAAATTTTATAGACGAAATTGATACAATTCTAAGCAACTACAAAGAGGCTATCTTATCATCCGGGGTTACTAAAATTGTTTGTTTATCTTCTATGGGAGCACAGCACGAGTCCGGGACAGGCAATCTGGTGGCATCTTATATGCTGGAACATGCGTTCTCGGATCTTGAAGTCGAACAGACCTTTATTCGACCTGCTTATTATTTCAGTAACTGGCTCGGATATGTAGAACTGGTCAAGGAACATGGAATCTTGCCAACTTTTTTCCCTCCTGAGATGGAGTTACCTATGATCGCTCCGCCAGATGTTGCTGAATTTTTATCAGACATGATGATTTGTAAAGCTCAGCAGGAAAGAATATATGAGATTACCGGACCCGAAAATTACAGTTCTTTAGATATAGTGAAAATATTTGAAGATGTATTGCATAAAAGCGTTATTTTACAGCAAATACCACCAGAGGAATGGGAAAGTTCTCTGATGCAGGCAGGGTTTTCAAAAGATGGAACGAAAAATCTTATGCTTATGACAAAAGCAGTTATCGATAGAAAAACTAAAGACGAAACAGTTACTCGGATTTGTTTGCCTACCGATTTCAAGGAATATCTGGAAAATGCTATAGATACTGTATAACCTGTTTTATTGAGGACTATTTAATGATTGCTTATTAAAATACTGCTTAAAGGTTTTTTAAAATATAAGTGTAACCGGGTAAATTAGCAGAGCAAAAAGGTGCTCTGCTAAAGAAGATTAGATGTAACCAGCGGTTGTGGCGGAGCCAGAACAATAAAAGGGGTTATAAATTGTTTTCGGACAAAAACCCGAGAAGGATTTCCTCCGGTTTACGCCTTTGGCCCGATTATCCAGGTCACAATCCTGTCGTTTTCTTTATCCTTTGAGGTTTCGCAAATCACTTTCCCGTCATGCATATGGGATTCGCAGGAATAGCTGACTTTGTCCTGCTGTCCGACGTATTTAAAGTGTATCTTGAAGTACCCTTCCGAGCATCCTATGCCGTATTTAATCCAGCCTTCTATATCTGCTCCACCCTCACAGCTTCCTTCGCATGCAATGAGCTCAAAGCTCTTTTCTTCATAGGACTCAACTTTTTCCGGAGCCGTGTGGCCTTTTTTATATTTCCCTTTCTCGATTCTCTGAGCCTGAAGCACAAAATTTTCCTCGGTATTGTTCAGGATCTTCAACTGCAGACCTTCAAGAGCTTCCATAGTTTGTGTTTCTGACATATTCTATACCCCGATAAATAAAGAATTCAAATAATTCAGATAAGAGATTGCCTCTAATAAATAAAAAAGTATCTCAAAATATCCGAAAGTTAATATAATAATAGAGGGAAGAAAATTTGAAAGAAAAGATGTTTTATAAATGAATTTTTAACTAAAGTTTTGAAATTAAGATTCCAGAAAGCCCTGGTAATCCCTGAAAAAAATTTCAGGAAGATCTAGTAGGTGAGCATGTTCAGTCAGTGCAGATGCAGGGCTTTTGTCTGCAGGTAGGGCAGACCCCGGGATACTTTTTAAGGAATGCCTCTTCCAGGTTGACTCCATAAAGGTTGGCAAGGGCTCCTATCCAGGCAAAGCAGTCCGCTAGCTCTTCTTCTATGTTTTCAGGCTCTTCTCTGCGAATGGCTTCGGCAAGTTCTCCTATCTCCTCAACCAGCCAGAGCATTGTAGCCTTTCCTCCCCGCTTTATATCGTTGTGGGCATAAAGTTCGTACATAACTTTCTGGAATTCGGAAATTTCCATATCCTTTCTCCTCTGTCAACTTTATCTACCAATGTGCGCTATCTTTTATTCGACTATTTTTTTGTTAGGGTCTGTTTTATTCATTTTTAGGGCCGTTTTTTAAGGTCTGTTCTTGTTAAGATCTGAAAGGATATACCTGGATAAGCACCTATCTGAAAAATGTCCCTGCTGGATAAATGTCTGCCCTGACAGAAATAAGCCCTGATATTTCCGGTTCTAACAGAAGTTTGTTCGGACAAGCCCCGGAATAATACTTCAAATAGACGTTCCGAATGACGCTATAAACAGGCACCCTGCATAGAGATTCCTATAACATTTCTGATGCTTTTCTCCGAAGCTCAGAGTCTTACAGGGATTTCTCTTTCTTTGAGATACTTTTTTACTTCATTTATTGAGTATTCGCCGAAGTGGAAGATACTTGCTGCAAGGGCAGCGTCAGCTTTTCCTTCTGAAAATCCTTCATAGATGTGCTGAGGGTTTCCCACGCCTCCTGAGGCAATAATAGGGACATCCAGTTCCTCTGAGAGCTTCCTGGTAATAGGCAGGTCGTATCCTGCACATGTGCCGTCCCTGTCCATGCTTGTCAACAGGATTTCTCCGGAACCCAATTCTTCTGCCCTTCTTGCCCATTGTACTGCATCAATACCCGTAGCTTCCCTGCCTCCGTAGATTACGACTTCGTACCAGGCTGGAGTTCCGTCTTCCAGTTCAAGGACAGTTTTTCCAGGGTTGTTCTTTACATCCGTATTTCGTCTGCAGTCAATTGCAGTAACAATACACTGGGCTCCGAATATGTCGGAAGATTCCTTGATAAAATCAGGGTTTTTCACGGCCGAAGTGTTGACCGAAACCTTATCGGCGCCTGCCCTGAGGATCTGGCGGATAGCATCAATTGAACTGATCCCACCTCCCACGGTAAGGGGGATAAATACCTCATCTGCAGTCCTTTCTATCACATCGATCATGGTTTCCCTGCCGTGAGCTGAAGCCGTGATATCAAGAAAAACAAGCTCGTCTGCGCCGTCTTCATTATAACGCTTGGCGAGCTCCACGGGGTCTCCGGCCTCTTTCAGGTCCACAAACTCCACACCCTTAACAACACATCCTCCTGCCCTGTCAAGGGTTACGTCAAGGCATGGTATGATTCTTTTGGTGAGCATCTAAGGGATAATGAAGTTAACTGTTATTAAAAGCTTATCGAAAATATGCCTGGAGAAATTATCCGGAATAAATTATGCCTGGAGAAACCTCTCAAAGGCTCTTAAAATTCAAATAGTTCCCAAATAGTTCCTGCAATTAGATAATGAACAACTATAATTTTAAAAATTTTACCGTAAACTTTTTCCGAAATTTGGGTACATTTTTTCCTGCGAAACTTAATCAATTGATTAAGAAATAAAATATGATGCCCTCTTTGATTGAAGTTGCATTTCATTATAGAACTAATTTTTTTATTAAATATTGAGATTTAGGGAACACTTTCAGGTTTTGAACAAGATACAAAAATTATAGTCAAATAATATCGTTACATATGTCCAGAATTTTTCTTGTAACCCTTTCCCAACTATGATTTTCTAAAACGTATTTGCGGCCCCTTTCCCCCATAAGATTCCTCTTTTTTTCATCAAGAATTAATTCTACTACAGCGTTTGCAAGTTCATCTGGATTCTCAGGACTGACAGAAATACCTCCCCCAGATAATTCAAGCAAATCTTTAACACCAGGGATGCTGCTTGCTACTATTGGCTTACCACAGGCAAAGTACTCATATGTTTTCAATGCTGAGAGTCCTATTTTTACATTCCTCTCTTTAACAAAAGGAGCAACACAGATATCTGACGCGTTAATGTAAAGTGGAACGTTTTCGTAAGGAACATTTCCAGTAAAGATGAATTTATCCAGAAGCCCTAATTCCGAAGTTATTTCCAGCAGCTTACTCTTCATAATGCCGTCCCCAACAACAAGAAAACGGGTGTTTGGATATTTTTCCAGAATGATACGTGAAGCATAAATCAGGAACTCAACTCCCTGCCAGGCTGCAAGATGCCCGACAAAGCACACATATTTCTTTGATTTTTCCAGTCTTAATTCTGCTTTTACACTTTCCTGGTCCATAGGCTTGAATAAATCAGTGTTTGCTCCATTGTTAATAACAAAGATTTTGTTCTCAGGAATAGAGTACAGCTTAATAAGTTCATCTTTGAGCCCATCAGTGACAGAAATGATTCTGTCAGAGTATTTGTAATTAAGTTTTTCTGATAAGAGTGCCAGATAGGAAAAAATCCTGTATGCGAAAGACACCGAATTAGTTACTTTTAACTCATCTATAACCAGCCCGTTTACTTCTACTACTGAAGGAATTTTCAAAACTTTGCAAAGAATTATGGGGAAAAACGGGAATGAATTCTGGCGAAGATAAAGTACGTCAGGCTTATTTTTTATAGAATAATATAGAAGGTAAAAAGAAAGCATAAATTCATAAGAAGGCTGTATGAGATATTTATTGTCTATAACAGGCACATATTTTATTCCGGATAAGGTATGATTCACATTCTTCTGACCGGGAGCGAACATGATCAAATTTACATATTTTTTAAAATTGGTGAGAAGTTCAAGTATGTGAATGTTCGAACCGCACTTGGTATTGAAAGAGCCGTAATAAACTAGAAAAATATTATTTACTTTTTTAAACATGCTGCCGTAACCAATATAGCAAAAGTAGTTCATTAGTTTATCCCATAAACTATTAGTTTATCCCACAAATTCATTCTTTTATACTCATTAATTTATAAAATCAGTTTATAATTAATTGAGATTATTACAATATCAATTTTTAATCTGAAAAATCAGTAAGGTTTCAAGGTTATTTTTCATAACTGAAACTTGAAATTCATTATGAATAAGGGATTCAGAGGTGAGCTTTTGATTTTTGGGGGCGGCTTCTCTAGTATTAATCTCAGAACTAAATTTCAAACCGTCTTTGAGAGAAGTTTTTATAGGATTAATTCTTTCCTTTGTTTGTTTTTGAAACGTTTGAAAAGAAATAGGGAAAAAGCTATGAGAGTAATGGAAATATGCCAGGAGTATCCTAGCAGGTATTATCCTCAACTTGGGACATTTATAAAACAGAGCATAGATTCAATTGCAGACCAGGGTGTGGACGTAATAGTCATATCTCCAAAAGCTTTCGTAATCCCTCTTTCCGGCTTCCCATACCACAACTTTTCTAAACTGCCCGAAATTGAGCACACAGAAAAATACGATATTCACTATCCACGCTACATATATGCTGTTCCTAAAAAATACTTCTACTCTATAAGTGGGTTTTCATATGCTTACTTTGTTTCCAGATATGCGGTTAAAAACATAAATCCAAAACCAGATTTAATTCACGCACACTTTGCATATCCTGACGGGTACGGGATGATCGGACTTGCAAAAAAATGGAATGTTCCCCTTGTAGTAAGCGCACTTGGTACACTTGAAAGAATAACTGCTTATGAGGGATCCTATACTTCAAAGCAGATTATTGAGACTATGAAATTTGCCAAGAGCATTCTTTCTGTCAGTGATGATATAAAG
>DUIO01000130.1 GCA_013330315.1 Methanosarcina sp.
CAGGCAGGAAGTGCATCCGAAAATTTTTCCTGCATCTTTCTATTAACTAACTCCCTCAGCTTGAACTTAGCTTTTAATGGATCGATTTCCACGGTTTCGATAAGAGAATTGATTATTCTTTTCCTTTTAAGCTCGCAGTTCTTTTTCCCCTGTCGGGCACACGCTTCAGGAACGACTTGAATACTCCTGTATGCTTCAATGATACTCCTTAAGCCTGCCAGAGCATAAAGCGAGGACAAAGATCTGCCTTCGTAATCCCTCTCATAAAGTCTTGCCAGTACAAGGCAATCGGCATGAATCTCTTTCTGGAGGATATCGAAGATGTTTTTTCTGCAATAAGAATCATTCAATGAAGATGCCGCGTCACATTCCCTGCAGTTGATTAAAATTGTTTTTCGGTTTCTCGTCTGCCTTATCCTGTGCGGGCAGGTTTCTTCTTCCTCTTTCCTTTTGCCCTGAAATGCGCCTGTATTGAAGCTTTTGATAGTATCCTGCAGCCTGCTTGCAGTGTCATGAAGTTTAAGCATTATATCCAGAATTCAAACCCCCGATTTCCCGGAATTACTTTATAACTTAACTTTGAATGTATTAAACTTTTTCTATCTATTAACATAAAAGCTGTTTTAAATTAAATTATAATAAGTATTGTGAAAGTAATTTCTTTATAATTTAAAATTCTATTTTTTAAGTTAAAAACTTCAATACAAAAAAATTTAAGATAAACATTTAGGATAAAAATTCAGGATAAAAATTTAGGATAAAAATTTAGGATAAGAAATAAAAAGATAAGAAATAAAAAGATAAAAAATAAAAAGATAAAAATGGAAAAATAAAAAAAGGAAAAAAAAGGAAAAATAGAAAATGAAAAGTAAACGTTCGAATTCTCGACTTAACTGAAATAATACTCCATTTATTAAGGAAGGTTTCTTTTGAATACGAAGTAGGTCTCTTTTGTATAATATATTAGTGAAACTCTTCTGTAAGCCTGTCTGTGAGCCCTTTAAAGGGGGAATTAAAAGAGAAAAAAGAGATTTGAAATTAGCGCTATCAATCTCTATTTCTATATTTTAAGTTTATACGTGCCGATTGAGAAATCAATAAGTTCAAGATTACAGCATTATCGGCGTCGTATTAATATTGAACATTTTACTCCAATACTCATTTGCAAGACATCCCCCGGCACATATATCCGTATATGGACAATCACAGGTGGGCTTTTTCCTTAATGCAATCACCGTATCGCTATGCCACAAGTCCATAATGTTCGTATCGCGAATATTACCGATTGTGTGGTCCAGGTTACCGCAGGCTCGCACGTCTCCATCTGCACTGATATACATTAGAGACCTGCCTGCCGGACAACCGTATATTGCTGCATTATTCCCTATTGTGTAGTAGGGAGGAAAACCCCCGCTTTCAACTTTTAAGCTATTTGTATTTTTATCGCTTAAGATTTTAAGATTATTTGCCATATCCGTTTTTTCCTCTTTTTTCCATTGGTTCAGCTGGCTACCCCTTCCTTTAGAGAATAAAACGAGAAAACGAATTGATTCTACCTGCAAATCTTTCGCAAGCTGGATCATTGCATCCATCTGGTGCACATTTTCATTCATAACCGTGCACGAGATATTTAATGAAGAAACATTATGTTTCTTAAGCAGTTCTATTGCTTTACATGCTCGGGAAAATGCTCCTGGTCGGCCAACAATAGCATCATGGGTTTCACTATCGGCTCCATGTATACTTACCTGCACCGAATCAAATAAAATCGCAATTTTTTTTGCCAATTCCTCATTTATTAGCCAGCCATTTGTACTCGTGGACAGAGTACGAATACCCGACATCCTTGCAATAGTGGCTAATTCGATCAATGATGGATTACAGGTTGGCTCTCCTCCCATAAATGAGAATTCAGGAATTCCTATTTTACCAGCCTGCTGGATGACATCAACATAATTCTGAAGAGACATCTCACCTTCAGTTGTTAGCGGAGAAGCTTCCCTGGAACAGTGTTTACACTGAAGATTACATTTTTTTGTTATGTCAAGTTCAATTTTTAAAGGAATATGACAAAACCATGTAGTCTGTGAATTCTCATACAAATGGAAATATTTTTGACTCACTTCCGGAATCACTAATTTAGCAGCTGCGTTTTTTTCGTATCCTATTAAACCATAACGATAATATTGTTCAATCTCTTCGAAATCTTTCTCATTATGGCAGAGGTCATTCACACTTTTTCCGCAAATTAGCTGTAAAAGGTCAATGGAATCTGTCAGGAATTGACCGTTATTATTCTCAACAATAAATCCTGCATTCATAGGATAAACGAATAAATCTTCTCTTAAATAGAGCGGGGCTTCTTTATCAGATATTGCTTTTCTTTCATACGTGTATGAAATTTCAGGTATCGAACAGGGAAGATATTGTTCATTTTTGAATATAATCATGATTTATCCCACTTCGCATAGCTATGTTTTTATCTAAAAGAAAATTAACAAATCTGGCTCTCTGCTGTTTCGGATGGGATGAAAATAATTCTCTGATGAAAAATGACTATCCAATATAGGCAAAAATCTATATTGAATATGATTTCCCAAACAAATATATTCAATTATTAATGTATTCAATTATTAACGTATTCANNTCAATTACTAAAGTATTCAAACATTCTAAGTATTGTACTCGTATTTAGGAAATAACTACAATTTTAAAGATGGTTACAATTACCCTACTTACAGAGCCAAAAATTCATATCGCGAACAATCACTATTCACTGTTCCAAATTCACGCCCTTTTCTTTAAAGTATTTCACAACAGACTTCTTATTCTCTATTATATAGTTTTTGATGATCTCCTGATGATCTCTAATATTTATTGAGAAGTTGTCACCAGCGCATCCCCATAATTCAGGCATTTCCAGTCCAGGCATTTCAGCCGGACATTTTCCTTCTCTGCAACATCCTTTATCCTGACAGCATCCCTGGTCTCCAACGCATCCGCAGTCATTGCCTTCCCTAATTAATACATTTAAGGCTTCGTCGATTTGTTTTCTAGCCTTTACTTTCGTAGAAGACGATATGCCCTCAACAACTTTTCCCGACATATCCAAATATAAGCATTGTTAATACTTAAATTTTATTTCATGTTCAAAAGTAGTTGACATTTTATCTCGGTGAACTTATTACTACCAGGAAAAGAGAACCAACTCCCATAATAAATTTCCAAAATTTTCTTGCTTGAATTAAAATTATTCTTATTAATTGAATTCTTATNNATTATTAAAATCGCATTACCTTTTAAATCTGAAGCCTTCAAGTTCTTCTTTTGTGAAACAAAAAATATAGTGCTTTTTGAAAATGATAATCCTCTGGCAGATGTTCTAAAAATATAGGGTCTAATAATTGAAGGCGAAAGTATTCGTGAAGTTGTAAGAGCCGGCGAACATAATAAAGATAAACCGGAATATTAAGTTAATATTCAAAAATAACTTCAGTTGACGGCTCTGCCAGTTTTAATACATCTTCTTTGAAGGTCAGAAGATTTTCGAAAACAGCCGAATTTTGACCCTTTAATAGTTCTTGCTTCACTCTCTCGCCCACGATATCGTCATTTCCCGGTAGCAGCTTGAGTATAACCGATCCTGGAAAAGTTTCTGGTTCGCAGGTAACATTATCGCAGTCTCCGTCCGTGATCCCAATTATTGGGATTCCAAGTCTGTAAAGGATATCACCTGCTATGGCTGTGGTATCGTCCCCAACTGTAATCGCAAGTTCAGCCCCGATAGCAAGTNNGCAAGTTCAAAAGTATTTTCCGCATCGTGGTCTATAAGCACCACTTTTCCTGGCACGACTCTTTTTTTCCCTGCCCAGGTTCTGGACATGGCACTTGATTTTCTGACAGCGGAGATTTGCTTTTGAGTATCCGGGGATGAGATATTATTTCTTCTAATATCGCCGCTTTTTATCCAGGCATTGATGAGGTCTACTGGATCCCTTATTTCGTAATTGTGGAGCTTTTCTAGCCCATGTTCCTTTATTTTCCCACCAGCTATTGCAGTAATGAAGCCGTCTTCTGAGATTATACTTATTTCTGAGGATAATGCTTTTCCGATAACAATTCCGTTTACAAAAATATTTTCTCCTGGAAGAACCCCTGAGATTTTACGGATAGTTCGGGTTTTTCCGGTGATTGAGCAGGTTTTTACGGAAACAGGATTGTAGGACGGCAGGGGATCTTCAACAGAAATGCCAAGAATTTCCGAGAATTTTTCAATGCAAGTTGCAGCTTTTTTGTTCAGGGGAATAAGTTTCCCAGATGAAGATCCAGGGCTTTCGATCTGGATAAGAGGTTTCTTTTCAGGTTCTTTCAGGCGGGAAGCAACCTTTGATCCGAAAACTCTGCCTGTTTCAAAAGTTTTCCCTCTGTTCAGCAGGCACACAAGGTCCGAAGTCTCAAAAAAGAAATCTATACAGGTGCTTGGCTTAAGGTGGCGGCTTGTATCTATGATCTCTTCAAGTCCGGCATCGATGATAGCCGCTTTTCCCATGGCACCTCCAAGCTCTGCTTTTACTTCGCCGAGGCTGGAAAGCTTTTCCAGGATTATCCTCACTTCTCCCGAATCAATTACTTCGGGCCCGTGGATTACAAGGCTGATTTTCATCTTCGTTTGATTTACATTCATGGGCACATATTAATATTACCACAGTCCCTTCCCTGTTGTTTCCGGTGCTTGCCTGAACTGTATCCATAGCAACTGTCTACATACTGTCTATACTGTCTATCCGATCATTATCGAAAATTACATTATGCATTGTTACGTTTTGACAAAAATAAGTGACTTAGAGGAACATAAATGGCTGATGTAAAAATTACCTGGCTCGGGCACGCTGCTTTTTTGTTCGAAGCCAATAAGAAACTCCTGATCGATCCTTTTATTTCCGGAAATCCTAAAGCCCCATGCGTCCCTGAAGACCTTGACCCGGATATAATAGCCGTGACCCATGGACACCGCGATCACCTGGGCGATACCATCGAAATCGGGGCAAGGACCGGCTGCCGGATTATCTCTATTCATGAGGTAGCAAACTATATCAAGTCAAAAGGGGTTTTTGCCGAAGGCATGAATAAAGGAGGCACAATAGAGGTAGAAGGCATTAGCCTTACCATGACTCAGGCTCTCCATTCTTCTTCAATTGATGCCTCATGTTTCAGCTTTGACGGAGGCAGCCCTGCAGGTTTCGTCGTAGGAATAGGGGGCCGTTCCATTTATCACGCAGGGGATACGGGGGTTTTCGGGGATATGCAGCTTATTGGAGAACTTTACGAACCCGAAATCGCCCTGCTGCCTATAGGGAGCAGATTTACTATGGGAATAAAGGAAGCCGTAAAAGCCGTGGAACTGATCGAACCTCAGTTTGTTGTGCCAATGCACTATAACACCTTTGACGTTATAAAGCAGAACCCTGAGGAGTTCAAAAAGGCAGTGGAAGCAAAAGTTGATACGAAAGTTATTATTATGAAACCCGGAGAATCAATAGAACTCTGATTCCCAGTAATTTTTTTGCAAAAAATGAAAGGAAAAGATAGAAGTCGAAGTTCGGGTTCTCATATCCCCAACTTTTCTCTTTTTTCCATAATATGCTGTTCTATCCCGTCGACAGCTTTTACCGTATCCTTTTCCACGTTCAGGACTCCTCCCGTAACTTCCCGGCAGTCTTCTGTCAGCAATTTGACCAGATTTGGAGCTCCGGTGACGGTCGGGACCGGGTTCACATAGGTGTAGAGCCCGAGAGCAAGGGCAAATATTGCATCTATTGTAGCTTTCTGCTCCATATATTCAGGGGCAGCGGCAGCAACCGGAAGGTCCGGAACAGGGGCGCCCAGAACCGCGGAAATAGCTCCAAGGAGATCGGCAAGCCTGCCCGTATCCGTACATGTCCCATAGCTAAGCACTGGAGGAATACCAAGGGCTTCGCAAACTGCTTTCAGGCTGTCTCCTGCATACTCCCTGGCTTCGGGAGTGCAGAGACCTGCCACCTGCATCGCCCCGTTCCCGCAGCCCATGGACAGGACAAGGATATTTCTTTTAATTAGTTCTTTTACCACATCAACACTGTGAACGTCCTGTCCGTAGTCCCGTAATGTGGTACAGGAGACCATCCCCACAACTCCTTTGATTGCGCCGCTTTTTATGGCATCCAGCAGTGGGTCGAGTGTGCCTCCAAGAGCATCAAGAATGCTTTCTGTTGAGAAGCCTACAACGGCCTCTTTTACCGGAAGATTCGACACAGGCTCCACTGAGCTTTTTCGGTTTTTGAAGTTCTCGACTGCCATATCAAGGAGTTTTGCCGCCTGCCTCTCAGCCTCAAGAGGATTGTAGTTAAGGCGCTCTCCTATTCCTTCGAAAGCCACAAGCTCGCTTACCGGCATCAGTCTGAAATTATATCTCTCGGCGTAAAGAGGGGCAACCGGGAGCGAACAGTTCATATCTGCGGCAAAAAGATCCACACTTCCACTCGCGAGCACTGCTTCCTGGGAAATCCAGTTCCCGGTAAAGCCGTAGAAAGCATCATCTTCTTCCCATCTCTGGATCATTTCCTGACCGGTCTCAATACTGGCAATAACCCTCAAGCCTTTTGCACCGGCAGCTTTTGCTTTTTCCTGCCATTCGGGCTTTCTTGCAAGCTGGACCATTGCAAAGCCCAGGAAAGGTTCGTGCCCGTTAGGAAGCACATTCACATATTCGGGGTCCNNACGTTAGGAAGTACATTCACATATTCGGGGACCAGAACTCCGAGGTCTACTCTCATAGTATGGGGCTTTGGGATCCCGAAAAGGATATCCTGGCAGTATTCGTTTACAATCTGGCTCTGGTATGCCATCGCAATTCCAAGGCGCATCGCTTTAAGGGCGAGGCTTACATAATACCCGTCCACATTTGTCAGGCAGGAACTTGTGGAAAGCATCATTTCCCCATAAATCCCGCCAGGGAATATCCCCAATTCTTCCCACCTTTTCTTCCTTTCTGGAGGGGCAAGAATCTCAACTATTTTGCTCGGTTCATATGCGGGCCTGTTAAAGTCCTTTTCAACAAATTCGCAGAGACGAAGGGCAATTTCCGAATCAGTCCCAAGGGTCTCTATTCCGAGCCTACCTGCAAACGTCCTCAACTTCTCGGGTTCCATGATACTGTAGGGAGTTTTTTTCTTTGCGGTTTCCCTTAAAGTCCGGATAGTCTGGTCCGTATGGTAGTGATAAGTTGAAGCTCCCATTACGTTCCTGAGCAGCATCATCCTCATTGCCATTCCATCGGCAGTGATTCCGCATACCCCTCTTTTGTCTTTTTCAGCGTCCGAACGACAGGGCCCATTGGAACACAGGTCACATCGGGCTCCTGCCATGCAGAAGGTGCACCTCCGGTCTGGAATTCCGCCTATTCCCTGAGCTTCATAACGGTCCCATACATTTGTCATATTGTCTTTCTTTATCCGCTCATACATTTTCTGAACGGACTCATGATAGGAAATCCTGTCTTGTTCCATACCTGTTACTCCCCACTTAACTGCTGCTCTTTGTTACCACTTAACGTTTTAAACACTATTCAAGTTATACCCTGCAAGGCTACTCTTTTATGAAACAGATACCACCCAGTAAGCCTGTCTGCAGTTATCAATATATGGCTACAGGAAATATTTACAATTAATTCAAAAAATGCAACTACCGGAATTAAAAACAGATTAAAAAATTTCTATAGAAATGGCAGACCGAAAGGCGTGAAATAGTTGTACTGTATTCTTTATATCACCATTTCGTGCCTTTTGAGGTCGTTGAATTTTATACTTTATTCCATGTCCTCCAGATTTTATTCCATGCCGTTCAGATATACCTCATAACTATGGTTATCCGCAACCCGGAAAGTAATTGACCTGTCCTGTTCGATCTCATAATCAAGGTACTTTTCGAGTGCGACGTCATAAACCTGCGTACTGTCTTCTGCAGTTATATTTACATTTACAAGAGCATCGGCACCATTTGTATGTGCATCGAATGCAAGCAGTTTCTCACTGTGCTGCAGGTTTTCAAAACTTGCATCATAGGTATTGCAGTTCATCTGGTTGTATTCATAGAATGGTATTATGGTCATGTTGTTTGAGTAGTAGTTATCTACCCAGTCCCTGAATTTTGAGCGGCTTATTGAATATTTTATTGCAGGGTCAACATCGAGTTGATGGGAGAATACCGGATAGGATATGCCTGCTTTTGATGCTGGTTCCCACCATTCCCATGTATCGTCGCAAAGGCCTCCTACATAATTTTCAGCGTGAATTCCTGCGTTTCCGTTTCTCCAGAACATGCCCAGGTTGCCGTATGCATAAATTGCGTGTGTAATGTTATCTCTGTTTCTCAGGGAGCACCAGCTTGTCGGCTTTCTCCCGATTTTCTCATATACATACTGGTATCCTTCATCCATTAATGTATAAGCCTGGTCAAGAGGGAGGCTATTTAATTCTTTAGAATAATGTACCCCTGTATCCCATAGATTATTGACAACAAGGTTACGTAAGTATTCGAGATCGGATTCGCTGAATTGTCCAAGGAGATCTATATCAAACCAGATAGTGCCCCTGTTATTTTTGCTACTGAGATAGCCTATACCCTGTTCTGTTGTACTTCTTATATGAGGTCCATCAACCCCGAAAGGGGTCATCTTACTACTTCCTAATGCAGTTATGAATTTTCGGCCTGCGATCTGCTTTATGCTATAGATATTAATATCGAGGCATGTTCCTTTTTCACTTAGAAAAGATGTAAACCTCAGATATCCGTTTGAAAAATCCACATATGGCAGCATTTGCCTTTCTAAATCATAAAACGGAGTTATAATACATTCTCCGTCTTTTGTGGAAACAGTATTTGTTCTGCTGCACCCGTCAAAAGTAATTTCAAAATCCAGTTTCTCTAAAGAATTTCCTAAAAAGAGAGTTTTAGATTCGATATTGCCGCAAGAACTCTCAAAATAACTTTTTAACAGGATTCTATTATTTGTTTCCTGAATTATCAGCTTCGAAGCAGGCGTATTAAGTTCGACAAAACTGTGAGCGTCATCCGCTTTTATGTCCATTAAGATTTGATAGGTGCATTGGGCCATTGGTATAAGCCTGCAAATATAGAGTGATCCGGTTTGCCTTGGCTGACCCTGATAATGGACAAGGGGAAGAGAGGCAGCTTTACAGAACCCATAATTTCTTGAAGATTTTATGAGATTTCCGGTATACCTGTTTATTCCGGAATCAAAAACAGCGTCTATGACAGGCATTAAACTGCAAGGAAACAGGCAGGGATTTCGCATAGTCCTGTATGTAAGACCTTTTGTAATATTGCTGAAAAAAAGTTGTGGTTTCAGCATCCCATAAATTGTTGAATATAACCGGTCATAAATCTTATTCTCCTGAAGCCTTGAGATAAAAACGTTTTTCGGGACACTGCTAATTTTAGAATAATCATCTGAAAGCAGGGTGATAGTACCCTGATCGAGATTTGAGAGAGTATCGGGGCAGGAAATTTCAGGGGAGATATCAATTCCTCCGATCAAGGATTGATGAATGATATAATGTGTGAATTAGAGGGGGATACTAACAAATAACTCAGAGATAATAACTCAGAGACCGGTACACGGGCAAATGAGATAGTGAAAAGGATACAAGAAATATGTATATGAAGAAATGAATAATCTGGAAAGATTATAAATTCCATACAAACAGTTCTCATGATATTATCGCATGGTATTTGTATTCATAATACATTGACTGAACATGTTCCATCTCAAAGCCATGTTTATTCGCAATATTTTCTATTATACAGGGTTTATGAGTAGATCCGAGAATGTCTCTGGGACGATTTTTCAAACTCGATGCAATTACATTAAAGGTTTCAAAACCAATTTTGCGAAAAATTCTCCGGTAATCAGCATTTTTCGAAAACAGACCTATTTTCCACAATGGATATAAATAAGGATTCAGGATATCAAAAAGGACTATTTTACCTCCTTTATTAAGGTGCTTTGATGCATTACAAATAAAATTATCAATTTCCTCGTATGTGAGGTACTGGATTACCCCTGCTGCAGTTATTCGGTCAAAAGAAGAATCAAGTTTCTCCCAGACAGCTTTATCGTCGGCGAGTATCAGGGTTATATTTTCATGTCCTTTTCTCGTAATTCTTTCACTCGCCTCGTCAAGCATCGATGCCGAAAAATCGGCTCCAATAAGCCTTTCGTATTCCGGCGCATAATGGACAAGAAGCTCCCCCGCTCCACAGCCAAAGTCGAGAAGTGTTTTGCCCCCATTTAAATGAAAGAGCTTTTCTCTGGCCTCTTTTGAAATAAACTCATCAGATGAGGATCTGTGGCCCCCACTCCTTTTATCCGCAAAGAATTCTTCCCAGACAGATTTCGGATTCGACATATTTATTGTACTCCCAATCCCGCTTCAAACATATTTCTTCATAACAGGGATTTAATTAGGCGAATTTTTGTTGCTTAAGATCACGGTCTCTTTTCAAGAGAAAGGAGACATAATTTCACACATTTGTACATAAATATTTATACTTTTCGAATCCGACATCCTTTCCGGATAATTTATGTCAGATATTACACTGCAGATTTCTCTGACTATTCCGGAGCATACACAATAATCCGATCCGTGAAAGCTAAACCAATTGATGCGGAACGTGAGTTTTATCAGAGTTAGTTTACAGACGTTAATTGCCAAATCACCGAAGTATTGAATTTAGAAGATCAGAACAAGATAAGGAATTTGAACTGGGCACTTTACAGACTAAATACATTATTTTGGTATCCGAATGAAGAATTCTCAAATTCTTTCAAATTTAGTTGAAAATAATATATAAAGATTTTTATATATAGCATATATAAAAAGGACTGAAGAGGTAACAGCAATCAGTTCTTTTTTTTGACATAAAGGAAGCCGGCCTTAAAAATAGAATTTCTAATATATCCGAAAGCTTCAGCGGTTTCAGGCAACATTTCGTTTAAAAATGACGTTTAGAGTCCTACGTGTTAAAGTAAAAAGGGAATAGAAATAGGCTAATATACTCAAAAATAAATGAGCTTTAGATATCTATTCGGAATCAACGTCCGGGTTTTCTGCATAGGGTAGTATTCCAGCGCATTTCTCCACCACGAGAATCTGGCTTATGCGTATACAGAAGGTCTTCGTCATCAGGGATATTTGGAGAGTTGTTATCTTTAGAATTTTTGTTTTCTGGTAAAGTGTCCTTTTGATCTCCCATTGTACGGTCTCCTTAGCTCGCTAACTTTTAAGCCGTATTTAATTTCTGCTTAATAAAAATTGGAAATAAAACTTTAAAAACCCATGGACGGGTATCAAAAATAATTGATGTAAAGAAATATGAGAAAGTGCAAGTTAAATAGAAGGTGGCATACGAAAATTAAACATCAGGGGAATTCGTCTCCTATTTAAAATGGATTCAAACCCACAGCCTGCATGCAGGCGAGTCCAGCCCATAGGGATGTCAGCTTCCGGTCTTCCGGTTTTGTCACAGATCCTGTTTTCAAGCCTGCCCTGAATGTTGAAACCGAATTTTCATAGAATTCGATCGTTCTCTCATTGCTTTCCCTTGCGATTCCACCTGAATAGGATGCGACAGTCCTGTAAAGAGCCACAATTTTATGCGGGCTCGAAGGTTTGCTTTCCCTGACAGTGTATTTTAGCTCCATTTTTTCGAACCTCACTAAAAAGTTATCTTAAAATTCAAATCATTTCACATTGGCTATTATGCAATGCTGTACGTCTCAAGATTATTACTTTTAAGATTCCCTGATTCGCCACACTTCTTTATTTCGATCTAAAATAAAAATAACTTTTTTGATTCATCTTATTCCCAGAGATCCAGGATTTGATTCATACTGAGATTCCAAAAAGTCGTCTACTGCCCTGGCATTTGAAGCATTATATAATTTATCAGTTTTTAAATAAATTTTTATTGTTTGGAGTGGTATACGTTCTAAAAAATTGCTGCAAGAGATAACTTTGCAGAACTGAATATGGAAAAACCGGGGAGAATCAAATTATGACCAAAAATCACGTAAATCAGACATTTATAAGCACTTTATTGACTGCCTTGATACCAGTTGTGGACGATACAACAGCATTAAGGAATATATTAAGGAACATTCATTTGTGTCTTGACGTTCTACATCACAGACCCAAATACTCTCTAATGCTTACATTAATCCTGAGCACGACTGTCTTAATGAGCATTGTGCCCTTTGAAGCACAGGCCGCAGGCGGTTCGTATACATTGAAATGGTATGCAGCTGACCCTTCATTAAACAATGCTCCATATTTGCCGACCTACGCGAAGTTAACTCCAGCTCAACTTCCTTCTCCAGGTACTGCCGGAAGATATGCAGACCCTCTTGCAAATGCAGTAGCATATGGTCCTACTTCTTCCACTCTTGATGCTTTAGCCTCCCTGGCTCCAAAGGACATGGCTCTTGGCCAGATCGTGCCATATGAGATGGTAATAACAGTCAGCGGCAGTACGGCGCCTGAAAATGGGACTATCCAATTTATTAATACTTTCGACACCAACACAACTTCAGGCTCCAATTTTGGCTTTGACCCAAATTATAGGGTATATGCAGCTTTTGTTGATACAGCAGATGTCGGCACTATTGATCCTCTAAATAATGCTAAAGTGGATAATTTCACTTCTATACTGACAGGCAGCGGTTCTTCTCAGAAGATCCAGGGAACATTCAATGTTTCTGGCCTTGATAATGGTGACAGGGTGGTTGTTGAGATCTGGGTTGTCCTTAAGTCCACAATCCCTGCAGGAATATCAGGCAATGTACCTGCAGGTGTAGTCAGTGCGCAGACTGCCACAGGGGATTCAATCAGTAGCGGAGCACAAACAATTCCGCTTTTAAGGGTAGGAGAATTTTTCAGCGCCAATGCCGACGTTTCAGTTGTGAAAAACGACAGTCCAGATCCTGTAATTCAGGGGCAGATCCTCAATTATAGTATTGTGGTGAAAAATAACTCTCCTGACACTGTCGCAAATGGGGTTGTGGTCAATGATACCCTTCCATACAATACAACTTTTATTTCAGCTTCTGGTGCTTCTTACACAATTAGCGGGCAAAATATCAGCTTCAATGTCGGTTCTTTGAGCCCAGGCCAATCATCGACAATATCCATAGTCACCAGGGTCGCCGGGACAGCAGGGACGAACAACGACACCTCTACGGACCCCGAAGCTGGCANNCGAACCCCGAAGCTGGCACTGCAGGCCCTAAGCCTACATTATATGACCTTCTCAACATAGTTTCAGAGACCGCTATCACAAGTGATTCCAATACTGCAAACAATATTTATTATCAACCGACTAACGTTTTACTGGCCCACCCGTTTGCTCTCCTTGACAAAATAATCACGGATGTTGCAGGGAAAGGACCTTCAGGAAATGTAACAGCTGCAGGAGACTTAATCACTTATCAAATAAACGTTACCAATACCGGAAATATTAACTTGACAAATATAACTCTGAATGATACTCTGATCAATCTGACAGGACCAGCAGGAGATAACGTACCTGTGGAAATCCTGAATGTGGGAGAAATNNGATATAGACAGTAACGGCGGAGGAGACGGGTTAATAAACAACACAGCAACATTTGACTGTGATCAGCTTGATCCAAAATCCGATTCTGCTGAGGTACCAGTACATACAACACCAGCTTACATCATTGACAAAGTAGTTACGGACGTTGCAGGACAGGGACCTGAAGGGAATGTAACAGCAGCAAATGATGTGATCAGCTACAGAATTAATGTGAGTAATGTTGGAAATGTTGACCTCACAAATGTGACCTTGAATGACTCCCTTATCAACCTGACAGGATATTCGGAGTCCCTGAGTACTAACGGAATCCTGAATGTGGGGGAAACATGGACATACACTGGAAATTACACAGTAACCCAGGAAGATATGGACATTAACGGTGGAGTAGAAGGAGTAATAAACAACACAGCAACAGTTGACTGTGACCAGCTGGACCCAAAATCCGATTCTGCCGAGGCACCAGTACATGGAGTAACTGCTTACATAATTAATAAAATCGTTACAGATGTTGCAGGACAGGGACCTGCAGGATATGCATCAGCAGCCGGTGATGTGATCAGTTACCAGATTAACGTAACCAATACTGGAAACATTGACTTGACAAATGTAACCCTGACTGATTATCTGATCGACCTGACAGGATATTCGGAGTCTCTGAGCACTGATGAAATTTTGAATCCAGGAGAAACATGGACTTATACTGGAAATTATACAGTAACTCAGGACGATATAAACAGTAACGGAGGAGGGGACGGGTTAATAAACAACACAGCAACCGTTTACTGTGATCAACTGGATCCAAAATCCGATTCTGCTGAAGCACCAGTACATACAGAACCGGCTTACATCATTGACAAAGTAGTTACGGATGTTGCAGGAAAGGGGCCTTCAGGGTATGTAACATCAGCAGGAGAAATAGTTACCTACATGATTAACGTGACCAATGCGGGAAACGTCGACCTCACAAACGTTACCTTGAATGACTCTTTGATGAACATGAGTCTGATAGAGCCAGCAGGCGATAATGCGCCTTTGGGAATCCTGAATGTAGGAGAAATATGGACATATACAGTAAATTACACAGTAACTCAGGAAGACATAGACAATTATGGTATACCAGACGGAGATATTGATGAAGGTGTTGAAGGAGATATTGATAATACAGCAACAGTCGACTGTGACCAGCTGGACCCAAAATCACACTCCGCTGAAGTACCACTAGGAGAACCGATTTACAGCATTGACAAAACAATAACGGATGTTGCCGGGAGAGGGCCAGCTGCAGATGTAACCGCAGTCGGAGACATCATCACGTACCAGATAAACGTGAGTAATGTAGGAAACCTTGATCTCTCAAATATAACTATTAATGACTCTTTGATCACTCTAACAGGGCCAGAAGGAGATAATGCGCCTGTAGAAATCCTGAATGTGGGAGAAATCTGGATTTATACCGGGAGTTATACGGTAACTCAGGAAGATATAAACAATACCGTTGAAGGAAAAGGATTAATCAACAACACAGCAACCGTAAACTCAACTCAACTGGGCCCGATAAATGACAATGCTACTGCACCAATATCTCTACCTATAGCTTACAGTATTGACAAAATAGTTACTGATGTTGCAGGCCAGGGACCTACAGCTAATGTAACAGCTGCGGGAGACGTAATTGAATACCAGGTTAATGTGATAAACACCGGACAGGTCAAACTTACAAACGTAACTCTGAATGATTCTTTGATTTACCTGACAGGACCAGCAGAATCTCTAACTGCCGATTTAATCCTGGATATTGGAGAGATCTGGGTATACAACGGCACTTATACTGTTAATAAGACAGATATAGACAGCAATGGTGGAGGAGACGGGTTCATAGAAAATACGGCAACCGTTGATTGTGATCAACTGGCATCGAAGCTAGATAGTGCTCAAGTACCTATAATACAGAACCCTGAATTGACGATTAATAAAACAGCCAGTCCAGCGACATATTCTGCTGCAGGTCAGAACATAACATACACCTATAACGTTACTAACACTGGAAATGTCAATATCTCAGCGCCAATTAACGTTACGGATGACAGACTTGGAATAATTCCTTTAACGAGTGGAACACTTATTCCTGGTCAGAGTGAAACAGCAACGGCTAACTACACAATTACTCAGGCTGACATGGATTCTGGATCAATAACCAATGCAGCCTTTGCTACGGGTATTTTCGGAAATGAGACAATTGAGTCAAATACTGATAATGAAACTGTAACGGCAGAACAGAATCCAGAATTGACGATTAATAAGACTGCCAGTCCAATGAATTATTCCATTGTTGGTCAGAACATAACATACACATATAACGTTACTAACACTGGAAATGTCAATATCTCAGCACCAATTAACGTTACGGATGACAGACTTGGAATAATTCCTTTAACGAGTGGAATACTGATACCGGGACAGACTGAAACGGTAACGTCTAACTACACCATTACTCAGGAAGACATTGATTCTGGATCCGTTACCAATGCAGCATTTGCAACAGGTATTTTCGGAAACAACACAACCACTTCTAACACGGATAATGAAACCGTAACAGCAGAACAGAATCCTGCTTTGGAGATCGAGAAATCAGCAACACCAACCAATTATTCTGCTGTTGGAGAACTGATAACCTACACTTACAATGTTACTAACACTGGAAACGTCAATATTACAGGACCAATAACGGTTACAGACGACAAAATTGGAACTGTAAATATAACAGAAGATAACCTGACACCAAGACAAAGTATTCTCGGAAATGCTACATACACAATTACTCAGGCTGACCTGGATATGGGATCAATAACCAATGCAGCGTTTGCAACAGGTACTTTCGGAAACGAGACAATTGAATCAAATACTGATAATGAAACCGTAACAGCAGAACAAAATCCTGAATTGACGATAGAGAAATCAGCCAGTCCAACCAATTATTCCGCTGTAGGTCAGAACATAACATACACTTACAATATTACTAACACCGGAAATGTCAATATTTCAGCACC
>DUIO01000238.1 GCA_013330315.1 Methanosarcina sp.
CTCTGGAATTTTGAGTACGTTAAAGAATCGGAAAAATGAGCAAAAATAGTTCAGTAAAGTTAGAATATAAGGTTCATCAAATAGTTTTGGCGAACAATGGAACTACTAAGTCTTGATGCGCTATATGGTGCAAGAGGAACAATTGCTTATGCCCTGGTATTCGTATTCGCGGCTACCCCATGGATTGAATTGCTTTTAGTGATTCCCGCCGGCATAGGTATTGGCTTGAATCCTTTTGTCGTTGCCGTGACGGCTTTTCTGGGAAACTTATCGACAGTATACCTTATCCTTCTTGGCCACCAGGCCTTACAATCGGTATGGGATAAATTCAAAATACAGGACGGAATATCGGCGTCCTCTAAAAAAAGGACTAAGACCCTCCAGATTTGGGACAAATATGGTCTACCGGGGCTTGCCTTAACATCACCTGTAGCTGTAGGCACTCATTTTGCAACAGTAATTGCGATCAGTCTGGGTTCTAAAAAACAGGAAGTGGGTTTCTGGATGAGCCTAAGCATACTTATCTGGACCTTACTGGTCACAGCCGCTTCATACTACGGGAAAGAAAGCATAAAATGGTTTTTAGAATGATTGATGCGGCCCACCAAAAACTCATTGCAAGTCCTGATCTGTCTCAAAGACCTCTTGAGACACATTTTCATTCCCATTTTTCATCCCCATCATTTTTCATCCCCATAATAGAAATCAATTATATTCCCATTTATCACCTTCTCATTTTCCTTTTCCCGAACTCACCCTCCAAGCCCCTGAACCCTTCGGCCTAAATTGCCCAAAACCCAGGATCAGACCTTTGTAGCTCCCGAAGAAGCTCAGCACCTCTGATCTGGCTGCTGTCTTGCTCCCAAAGCCCTTAAGTTGGACTAACGGTGCATGAAGAAAAAACACACTTATCAAAAAAGTGAATGCAGGGCAAATCTGAAGGTCGGATTTTTAGTAGGAGTAATAGCCAGGCCGGAAAATCGAAAATAAAGTAAGTGAGTATTGTCATGCATCAAAAACTCGAGTATAAATAAAGAAAGGACTAAAAAAATAGAAAGTAAAAATAGGGTTAAAAGTCTAAGAAGAAGTAAAAGTAAAAAAGTGAAAGTAAATTGAAAACGGCTTCCAGATTTCAGAAATAAAGCATTAATCTGATGGAACCTGATGGCGAGCCGAATTCAATCCTGCAGGTGCAGAAGATAAAAACAAAAAATTTAGGACCGGGTGCTTTGAATGATTTCAACCTCCCGATCAGGAACCAACAGATCACTTTTGCCGGATAATGTTTTTGACCCGTCTGTCCCATTCCGTGGACTCAAAAAGCTCCTTAAGTTCAGGAGAATCTTCGATAAAGCAGAAACCCCAATAAACCGCGGGCAAAAACTCGCGTTTCCATTGCTCCTTTTTCTTCTTGTCAAGGAACTGATAAGTTTCGGAAGATGAGAGGCGGCTTACGAAACCGAGAACTTTGACGAGGTCAGGAATGGTTTTCTGGGCAGAACCGAGTTTAAGGCATTTAAGCCTGTAACTGTCTATTTTCCTCATGTCAGGTTCAAATCCCAGGGTTCTCAGGATTTTGTTTTTCTCGGGTGCAGAAATGCGCCCACCTTCATATTTAAGGGAATTTAGAGCCTGGAGCTTCAGGAGCCACTCGACTTCCCCAAAAACTTTTGGCTTATGCTGCCTTGACACGTCTCCTAACCTGCGGTCTTCATAGGCTTCCCTTTTGAGCTTATTTATTTTGCCCGAAAGATCCGAAAGCTCTTCCGCATCCATGAGTTCTCTTACTCTGAACCGCAGGGTAGCCCTCATGAGTTCCCGCTTTTCGCGCTCAAAAGCTCCGATATCCTTTTCTTCGGTCAGGGCGAGCAGGCGCGAGAAATACTTTGACCTTATGGTAGTGGGAGGGAGCCTGACAGGCACTTCCCTGACCTGAGCACCTTTCTTTTTGCCTTTTCCTATAGCGCTGAAATCTACTTTGTTGATCTCTATTTTTCCTTCCTCGATTGCCAGAGCTGCATCTCCTTCGGAGAAAAGCTCTTCGAGGCGGATTTCGGGCTGGAGCATCTGGACCTGGTCAACTTTTTCCCCATTAAAAACCCCTTCTCCGAAACGCTGGTAAAGAGAATCGATGCTGTCCGAAATTTCAAAGATATTTCCTTTGTCTTTTCCAGAAACCGGAGAAAGCCTTGTAACTCTTCCCACCTGCTGTTCAAAGAGCCTCATGCTCAGGGTGGGACGCAGAAGGATGAGAGACTCAAGAGCCGGAAAATCAAAACCTTCGATAAGCATACCTACCGTGCAAAGGATATATGGCGGCTTTTTAGGGTCCCTGAAAGCTGCTAGAATTGCACTCTGTTCATCTTTAGGCAATTCTGAGGTTATAAAAGCCGAGTCTTTGAATTCCCCTTCAGGGGCATAGTTTTCAAAATTGAGAGGCAAGACAGGGTCAGGATCTTTGTCAACCTTCGGAGCTGAGATTTCTCCGTTAAAAACCGCAGCAGTAAGTTTTGCATGAAAAGCATTGATTTCTTCTCCTTCTGCCCCGGCACCATAAACTCTTTTCCTGACAGGTGCACAGAAGACAAGGGTCTTTGCGTTTCTGTGTTTTATCATCGAGTCATATACGTCTTTTGCAAGCTGTGTCCTTTTAATTACTTTTTTCAATTTGTCGGCTGTACTGCAGTCAAGGAAAAGGTCCTGCTTATCAAGTTCATCCAGCCCTTTTTCAAAATCGAAGATTTCAAAGATGTCTTCCGAACTTTCTGCGATCGTATACTTGAGGGGTGAAAGTTCATTATCAAGGATACACTCGGGCAGGGTCTTTGCGTAGACCTCCCTCATGTCTCCTGCAATTTCGTCCACGAACTTGACGTTTCCAACAACGCCCTGAAAAGGAGTTGCAGTCATACCCAGGATTTTAGTCCGCTCTCCGAACTCATTAAGGAAATCATTTCCTCTATTATTAATGAAGTTATGGATCTCATCCACAATTGCAAGGTCAGTGTATTCAAGAAGTAATTCTTTGATCTCGGAAGCCTGTTTTCCAAGCAATGTCTGTAAAGAGGCAAAGAGCACGAAACCTTTGCCATTTTCCTGCCCTGATTTTTTAATAGCTTCTGCAATTTCTTTTCTCGAATTCTTCTGTTCGGAAGAGAGGAGTGCACTGTTTGGAAAAAGAGGCCCGTCTTTTTTCCTGTCATAGTAAGTCTGGCTCAAAAGAGGGTTGTTTTTCGAGATCAGGAAAAGTACAAGCTTCCCGTCTTCGTAATATTTTTTCATTATATGTTTTGCAAGAAAGGTCTTACCCCAGCCCGTTGGAACTTTAATATAGCCTCTCTGGTGAGTTTCAAAATATCCCAGAATATCCTTAAAGATCCTTTTCTTATCTTCCCTTAAGGGCTCGAGCTCGACTATTTCCATGCCGGCTGCGGCTTCATTTGAAATTGTCATCAGTATGCGATCCTTATGCTTTTAACACTATGAGACTTTGAATAGATTCTAAAACCAGAAGCTACCTTTCAAAGAATTTTCCGGAAAACTGCACGCTCCATGCAAAGGAAAAAGTGCATGCAACTGGAAAGATTCTAAGAATTAACTCCCTAAGAATTAACTCCCCTCACATAAAATAACGAATAAAAATCTTCAGTCAAGAAAACTTAGACCGGATCTGGACTATCTCCTTTCACCACAAATAGAAAAGAGTATGTCCGAACTTCAATTAGCTAAAAGGAATCCCTTTTCATTAATATTAACTACGGCAATATAAGAATTACGGCGGAATAAGAGTTACTATAATATAAGTTTGTATATAAGTTTGTGGGATTTATAAATTTGTATTAAACCTTTAAAATATAGTAGTTATAAAAATATAAAGATTTTGAAAATACAGAG
>DUIO01000346.1 GCA_013330315.1 Methanosarcina sp.
TCTGCGCATCCTATGGCATGAATGTGGGTGCAAATACAATGACCCTTGCTGCCAGGCAGGTAGGCATGAGCATTATCCCTGAAGGCAAATGCACTTTCCCTTTGCGTATTATTGAAACTTACAGGCCTACGGGAATAGTAGGCAGCGTATTTAAGCTCCTTAATCTAGCTCGCAGGATGCAGGCTGAGGGCATTGATCCCAGAGAGTCAGGAGTAAATAAACTGGTCGTAGGAGGGGAAGCCTTTGCAGAAGAGTCCAGAAATTACCTCTCTGAAATATGGGGCTGCCCTGTGTACAATACCTACGGGAGCACTGAGGGGACCATGTGCGGTGAATGCAGTGAAATATCAGGACTTCATGTCCCTGAAGATTTTGTCCACCTTGATGTCTATGACCCGCACGTAAAGGATTTCGTGCCTGAAGGAGAATGTGGAAGGGTTGTCCTGAGCACGCTACTGCCTGTCGGGGCAAAAGCAGGGAACCTTCTATTAAATTACGATACCGAAGATACGACCGTAGTACTTACGCGCAAAAGATGCGCCTGTGGAAGGACTCATATGAAAATCCTTACCCCTCAGAGGGAAGCAGAAACAGTCTGGGTCGAGGGCACACCTTTTAACCGCGTGGATGTGGAAAGAGGAGTTTTCCAGCATGGAAATATGGATTATCTGACAGGAGAGTACGAGGCTTTTCTTTATGGAGCAGAAGATGAGGGAGAGACTGTACTAAGAGTTAGCCTCGAATGCGGAAATCCTGAAGCCTGTGACAGGGACCTTGTGCAGGAAAATTTCGTTCGCTCTTTCCTTAAATACAAGCCTCCCCTTTCAAGGGCTTATGAAGACGGCAACTTCAAAATCCTGTTCAATTTTACAGGCCCAAGGGACCTTGAGCTGTACAAAATTAAAGGAAGACCAAAGAGGCTTGTAGACAGAAGATAATTTTTAGTTGTTTAATTTTTAGGAGATTAGTAAAAGTTTATTTTTTTCTTTAGTTTTTTTAGTTTTTTTATTTTCTTAATTTTCTTTTTAACCCATTCTTCCACAATCCCATTTTATTAAAAATAACTTCTTTATTATTTTCATATTTTCTTCAACTTAATTTTGGGTACTATTTTTTTGTTTTTGATTCTTTTTCCATTAATTTTTGCCCTTTATTTTTTCCTTTTTAAAATTTCTAAACTTTGTCTTACTTTTATTTTTATTGACGTAATATATTTTCTATGTATGATGAATTATACAGTTCCCAAACATTAATATACTGAGGGATGAATTAACATATGAGCACAACTCTTTTATATTAATGATCAAGTGAAAAAAACATATATAGTATTACTTACAATAGATTAATGTATTATCATTCGAATAAATTACAAATTACTTGGTGATACGATGGAAACAGAACTTATGAGGATAGGGGTCTCCCTGCCTGACACCCTTCTTGGTAAATTTGATGAGATTATAGAAAAAAGAGGTTATTCTTCCCGTTCAGAAGGCATAAGGGACGCCATCAGGAGTTATATTTCTTATTATGAATGGATGGGTGACATTAAAGGACATCGTGTCGGGACTGTCGCCGTTATTTACGACCACACGAAGCGCGGACTTTCAAATGCTCTTGCAGATATACAGCACAACTACTCTCACCTGATAAAGTCCTCCGTGCATATCCACCTTGACCATGATAACTGTTTTGAGGTAATTGTCCTTGACGGGGACGGCGAAGAAATTAAAGAACTTGCCGAATCTATCATGGCCCTTAAAGGGGTAAAATTCTCAAAACTCACTACTGTAGCTTCAAACGAAAAGATCTAATCTTCATCCTGCAGGTAAACTTTATCCTGGCAGGCATAAGTTCACGGCAGGTAGATACAAATAGTGACAGGATATACAGGCATTGATTACTCAGGAACATTAAAGGACGTTAAACCTAATTAATGGGTAAAAAATCCCTCAATTCCTTCACTTAACTTTTCTCAAAATGCCTTTCAATGTGCTTCAGGAGCAGGTTTCCGAATTCCGTAAGCTCATATATCTGGAAGCTGCGTTCTCTCCTCGAATCAACAAGTCCAGCCTCTTTTAAAAGCTTCAGATGATAGGATAGAGCAGAGTGCTTCTGGTCCGTAGCTTCAACAAGGACACAGACACACAGGCTCTGGACTTCAAGAGCTTTAAGTATCCTCAGGCGGGTGGGATCTGCAAGAACCTTGAACAGGCCGACAATCTCTTCAACATCTTCATTCAGGGCTGCATGAACAGTTTCAAGCACATCTTCCGGAAGGGAATAGGCTTCACGGACTTCTATTATCTTTCTCTCAGACATTTTCTCAGACATTTTTTCCACTCTAGACCTGTTTGCGCTCGTTCACAGGTTAAGGCAAAGAATTAAGATTATTATTCATTCTCTGATTAAAACTTTCAGTCATTTATTCTCATTACATTTACTTTCTTTATGTTTACTCTCGTTTACTTTCTTTCAGGCTTTTTCGGGCGTCTTTCATGTATATTCAAGTATTCTTCCGGTTTTCAGGCATCTCAGGCGTTTCCGGACATTTTTTCCGGTAATTTCCGGACATTTTTTCCGGTAATTTCCGGCAATTTTTGATTGTTTATTTATATTCATTTCTTTTTATTTCTTCAGGCAAAATTTGCTCCTTATTCTCCGAATTCCCTTCATACCTATTATACCTTAGTTTTGAGTCTCTCAGTTTCAAACTGGATATTTCAACCCGAAATCTCCTTTTTCACATTCCTTTCAGCGTATCGGTACTTGTTGAGAGAACTTCTCTCCACCTGAGCCCCAGTCCCGATAAAGCAAGCCCGCCTCCGAGCAGTGTGATTGAATTTTTTATTATATGGTCCACCACAGCGACCATAAACCCGAGTTCAGGTCTGATTCCTCCCAGCCCGAACACTGCAGTAAGTGCAACCTCATAAGTACCGATGGCCCCAGGGGTAATCGGAAAAGTTTTTGCTATGTTTCCGAGAGCTACCGCAAGGAAGATCAGGGACATGGTAAATGCTGAAGACATGTCTACTCCTGCAGTCGGAAAGGCTTTTAGAACCAGGAAGCAGGTAAAAATATCCATGCCCCATATAAGAAGGGAGGATGCAACCACTGCAAGAAACGCTCCAGGGCGGACTGCAACAATGCTCATCTGGTGGATAAAGGTGGATGTAAACTCTTTTATTCTACTGAGAGGTTCGCCGGAAAGGTTTGTTGAAGTTTTTTCTTTTCCTTCCTTTTTATTGCGGCTTTTTCTAACGGATAATGCAAATAAGGCTGCAAAGAAAAGTAACACTATAATGCCTGAGAAATTGATCAGTGACTTCATCCAGGAAGCGAGTTCGAACCTGGAAGCTACGCCTGATGATGCGAGTATGGCAATGAAAGTGATTGCAATTATGTCAAAAACCCTTTCTACTGTCAGGGAGGAAAAGCTTGTTGTAAAGGCAAGGTCTTTACTTTTTTTCAGGATATACATCCTGCTGAGGTCTCCTATTCGTGCTGGAAGGATTACATTTGCAGACTGGCTGATAAAAATACTTCCCGTAAGAAATCCGAGTCCGTAATGGTTTCCAAGCCTGTTAAGAATCTGCTGGAAACGTACTCCTCTAAGAGGCCATGAAGCACAATAAACAAGAGAAGCAAGAGCCAGAGTACCTACAGATACCTGTTTTATGTTATCCAGAACTTCGGATGCACCTAAAAAGGTCGCAGCAAGTGCGAGGATCAGAAGTGCTAAAAAGGCTGTTATGAATATCTTTCCTTTCCCTGAAAATAAGTTAGGAAAGAAGAGTTCCCACCAGAGGCGGAAGACTTCCGATCCCATCCCGACAATATCCCTTGCAAAATTGACCTTACTCGATCCTCCGTGTCTCCAGTACACTGGGAACTCAAGAACCCTGTACCCGCGTTGCTGAGCTCTTACAAGCAATTCGGTGTCCCAGAACCAGTGCTGGTTCTCGATCTCATCAAGCAATTCAAAGAGAGGTCCTCTCCTGAAAGCCTTGAAGCCACACTGGTGGTCATAGAGTTTCGAATGCAAAAGAAGCCGGACAAGAGAGTTGTATCCTCTGCTTGCAAACTCTCGCTTGAAGGGTCTTTCTGCATCGCTTTCGGGCATTATCCTCGAACCGGTGGCAAAGTCATAACCATCCGTACTTACAGCTCTGACCAACCTTTCCAGATAACTCATATCCGTTGCAAGGTCCACATCAATGTAGCAGAGCACTTCTCCTGAAGCTGCTTTAAAAGCTCTGTTCAGAGCTCTTCCCCTTCCCTGCCTCTCATCGGAGTGCAGGTGCCTGACATAGGAGTACTGTTCCGAAAGCCTTGATGCGATTCGGTCCGTACCGTCCGTGCTTCCGTCCTCTGCTATAATGATCTCAAAAGAATGAGTTATCTTTGAAAGAGTCTCTGCCGTTATCGAGACCGTGTTTTCTATTCTGGCTGCTTCGTTATATGAAGGCAGAACTACCGAGACGCTGGTTATACGAACGACCTCTTGAGATGTTTATAATATTAAATAGGCTTTATGCCGACTGTAATTTCACATAAAATTCTACAAATTCGAATAATTTGATATTTATAAAATACATTTGTAGAATTTGTTTTGAAGCGTATTCATGAAAAGTATTTATGAAACAATGTTTAGATATTGAAATAAATCATATATTTATCTAAAATGCGATTTTTTTCCCTGAACCAGGTTTCTTCCCGAAGGCGGAAAATTATAGTATCTCTTTCTACGCGCCTTTATTTAATTTATATATTGTGACTGAACCCTGATACACCGGATTAAAGTAAGTTTCATTTTCGAATTTATCCAGATTTACCCGATACATCTGTCGTTCAAGGCGACCGATATATACATAGCTTACGTTATATTTATTCATGAGCTCAATCGCTTTCTTTTCACTGCTTGTGGAGTAAATCAAATGGACATCTTCTATCCTTTTTCTTATTTCTGCATGATCTCTTCCCCAGAACCGTTCATGCCTTGCCCACCCTATTACCGTAGGAAGCCCTGTATTTGCCGAAACCCGGGATGTGTAACCATAACTGCTATCATCTTCAGCGGCTTCAAGAATCACCGGTGAGCCTTCGATATTCTCCTGAATCCATACTATAGCATTGTAGTCTCCTCTGTCCAGTTCCTTCATGTATTCCATCCCGTCAAGGGCAGGTATTGAGTTCATATCTTCTATTCTCGTATAAGTCGATACCACAGGAAAAAAGGCGCAGGAAACAACCAGAAGCAAAAATATAGCTGTCCAGGTTTTTTTTACAACTTTTTTCAGAACAGTTTGATTTTTGGACCTTCCAAAATAGTGGAAACTAAGCTCGCAGTACGAATAAGAGGCTGCAATGGAGAGGAAAATCCATATATGCATATAAAATTTAAAAACAGTATTCATACGGGCAAATTCTCCTGAAATGGGGTCATCAAGGAAAATAACCTCACAGAGAAGGGTGATAAAAGCAGCCGTTGCTATCAGTAAATACACAAATCCTGCTGGGCTTCTTTCTGGAAGGTCCTTCAGGAATAAATACAGGGAAAGAATAAGCAGAGGTAAAAGAATTGTAAGAATGGGAATGTCCAATAATTTTGAAAAAAGTACTGAGGCTGCAACCATCAGGACAAAAAGTCCGATTTCTTTTCTGGGATCCAGACGGGTTAAAAGGAATGAAAATACAGGAAATAGGAAAAGTCCGAAAAGTATCAGGAATTTATCAACATCTGTCCTGAGTTCCGGCAAAACAAAGTCAAATCCACCTGCAGCCTGAGGGTTAAAATCCAGGTAAAAAGGCAAATAAGGCAGGAAACAGAAGACTGAGATAAAAACGGTTGAACTGGAAAATTTAGCAATAGCACTGAATAAGTTTCTATTATGAATGTAATTTCCGTAATAAAATGCAAAAATAACAAGGATCGTCAGACCGAAGTATACCGGAAAATCCCAGGAATTTGACGGAAATAAAAAGCCAAGAGATGTTGAAAATATAAAAAGCGCGAGGCCGTTTTCAAATACCGAATTTTCGTTTCTCCTGAAATACATATTCAGGAGAAATACAAGTATAAGAAGTTGAAACGGGATTGTAAGCATATGAGAGTGCAGGTCTCCATGTATGAAGCTAAAATATGGGAATTCGTTTATCGTAAAAGGAATAACCCTTGAACTGCTCCAGTAATATCCTCTTGAGACCTGTTCGTTGTAGATATACATCGATACAAATTCTATAAGTCCCTGCAGGTTCCCAAGGACGGTTCCAAAGACCGCAGTCAGGATTCCATACTTTATTTTCCCGTGCGCGAGATTATACCCAATGCCGAAGAAAGCATTAAGGGACAGAGCAAAGGTCAGTGCAATTGCCAGGTTAAACAGGCTAGAGGAATTGACAGCACTGAGTTTTCCAATTACAGCTACGGAAAGGTAGGCGAAATAGTAATAAAAATCCATGAGTTCGCCTGCAAACCAGGGGTCTAAAGGAGGAAAATAATTGGTTTTTATCACTGCATTTAAAAATGCGAAATCCATGAATTTTTCATGCCTGTATATCTCTGGCAGGTACATTCGTACAAGCAAGAAAAAAAAGAAACCTGAAAGGAACACGAGTTCGTTAGCGATGATAACCTTCCTGCCCGGGAAAGGCTGTTGTTTTCTGTAAAGGATGATAAACGCAAGACAAAGAAAGAGAAATGCAGCAAGGATCGCAGTCAGGTTGAAACCGCCTATGTACGAAAAAATCCAGGAAAAATACGTAATAAGTACAATTCCGAGGATTCTCGCTACAGAATATCCCCCATCAGCAAGCCTGTTCCCCGCAATTTTTGTGAGTGGAACCGAAATAAAGCCCAGGGCTTCTATAAGAAAAAACCATAAAATTACGTCTAAATATTCTAACACTGTCCCATTCCCCTAAACATAAAGCAAAGTCTTCAGGTTGAAGCTTGTAATTGAAATTAATTTTCCAGTTCCTGATTACACATAGTCGCTGGGATTAGCTCTAAACTGAGTTCACCTTCAAATCTGAAGCACGCTCTTCAAACACGGTTATAATTCGTATCCCTTAGAATTACACCGCTGGAAATTTCATTTAACCGCGATACTAGCTTATTTTCCATATGTTGCATTCTGCAAAATAATGTTCCCGAACTTTATCATAAAAGCACATCCGACACTCCCCTATATGGTCTGGAACAGCTTTTGGCATTAAAGCTTCAGGGTATTTTTTAAAGATATCCTTAAAGGTCTTATTTTTGTTTTTTAATCAGTCATGTGTGACATATATCGGTAATATATNNTTGTTGTATTTGTTATCTTAAAATAGGTCCTTGCAAATAATGGTAGCCATGAAAATGCAGATTAACGGAAAAGCAACAGGAGCATGCGGTAGCGAATCTTTTGATGTTAAAAACCCTGCAACAGGCAAACTTCTAGAGCAGGTCCCGCTGGGTACAGAAGATGATGTTGCCCTTGCAGTAGAAGCTGCGGCATCAGCTTTTGAAAGCTGGGCCTCCACATCTCCACAGCAGAGAGGTGTAATTTTTTACAGGGCGGCAGGGCTTGTCAGAGAGAGAAAAGAAGAAATTGCTACCCTGCTCACGCAGGAACAGGGAAAGCCTCTTGCAGAATCCAGAAACGAATTGGAGGGCTTTGCACACGTGCTTGAATACTACTGCGGGCTTACAGGCAGTTTGCGAGGGGATTTCATTCCTGTCCCGGGAAATGGATATGCTTTTACTGTAAGTAAGCCTCTTGGAGTCTGTGCAGCTATAATTCCCTGGAACATGCCTGCCCTGATTATGGGCTGGAAAATTGCCCCTGCTTTAATTTCGGGCAACACTTTTGTGCTGAAACCGGCAAGCAGCACTCCCCTTACAAACCTTACTCTGGCTTCCATCCTCAATGAGGCTGGCCTGCCCGCAGGTGTCCTGAATGTGGTTACGGGTCCAGGAGAAACTACAGGAGAAAGCCTTGTCCGCAACCCCCGCGTAAGAAAAATCTCCTTTACCGGGGAGTCCAGGACAGGAATAAGGGTTGCAGAGCTTGCAGCCAGCGGGATGAAAAGGGTCACTCTAGAGCTGGGAGGAAGCGACCCCATGATAGTGTGCGATGATGCTAACCTCGAAAGCGCGGTTGCAGGAGCCATTAGAGGTAGATTCTATAATTGCGGTCAGACATGCACGGCTGTCAAGAGGCTGTATGTCTTTGAATCCGTTGCCAATGAGTTTGTAAGGAAACTCGAAGCAGGAGTTAAAAATTTAAAAGTTGGAAACGGTCTTGATAAAAGTACTGATATGGGGCCTCTCAACAACCGCAGCCAGATGGAGTATATAAAGGAGCTTATAGCAGAAATTAAGGAGAAAGAAGAGGGAAAAATAATTATAGGAGGGAAAGCGCCTGAATTTAAAGGCTGGGACAGGGGATACTTTTTCGAACCCACTCTCGTATCAGGCGTGCCCGATGACTCCAGGCTGCTCAAAGAAGAAGTATTCGGGCCTCTGTTGCCAATAGTCATAGTAAAAAACCTTGATGAGGCAATAGAAGGAGCAAACAGGAGCAGCTATGGGCTTGGTGCATCTATCTGGACAAAAGACCTGGACAGGGTGCGTATAGGATGCGAACAGGTAAATGCAGGGATTATATGGATAAACCAGCACCTGAAAATCGCTCCTGAAGTTCCTTTCGGAGGAATTAAAGAGAGCGGATTCGGAAGAGAAAACGGGCCTGATGTTCTTTCCGAATATCTGGAGAGTAGAACCATAATGTTAAAAACCTGAAATAGTAAAACCAGATCCGATTTTAGTAAAAACAATATACTTTATTAAAATAAAACTTGATACAATAGAGTTCGATAAACTCTTTTGTTTAAAAATATTTTAAATAAATATTTTAAATAAATATTTTAAATAAATATTTTAAATAAATATTTTAAATAAATTTTAAAGAAAGTCGATAAGCATTAATAAGCTAGCTCATCGACTTTCTTTAAATATACTGGTATCCAATCTATGCAGCTTACTTTTTGTACTTGGGCAGAAGCTGCATGAATTCGGAAGCTTCCATTACAGGGACGCTGTCAATCACGCAGATATCTGACCATGGCAGGTTGAAAGCTCCATAAGCTTCGGCACTTTCTGCTTCGTAAAGGATATAATAGCGGTTTCCGGAAAGGTCAACCCACTGGTTAATTACATCAATTCCTTCTGGTACTTCCAGTTTCTTGAAGTGCTCAAGGATCTTATCGCGATTCGAAGGGTCCCAGGTACTAACGTCCATGAATAACATCTTTTACCACTCCTTTTATTTTTCTATGCCGCCCATACCCCTTCCCGGAAGCTCAGGCAGCTTCTGTTCAGCATCCGGGTTCTTTTGAGAGCTCAGCCAATAGAAAATATGCACGTTTCCCCTGCCATTCTATCAGGTACGGCCTTTTTACCCCCAAAAGCCGGTCTACGGCAGATATTTTGAATGTCTTTAACTCTCCCTGCCCTTCCTTATCTGCCATTCTCAAATCCCCCTGAGTGACAAATTCGGTAAAGCAGGAACCTCGCAGAAAGAAATTCTGCAGGCACAGACAGTAATAATATCATCCCTTTGGCTATATAATAGTTCGTCCGAAAGGATTGTTTTGAGTTAAATATCCTTATTAATATCCATAACTTTATTTTTCAGATCTTATATTTAACCGGAGATCCCTGACAATCAGCTTATATTATTCGGCATGTCCATGGAGTCTTTCCTCTTTTATTATCAATTTACTGTATTGAGTTCCCGCTGTATTGAACTCCGGCCAGCCTGCAAATTATTTATAAGGAACATGAGGAACCAATAAAACAATTATGAGAAGCCAGGGAAAATGAATTATTTCTTTTTACTGATCTACTTTTACTGATTCTTTTTACTGATCTACTTTTACTGATTCTTTTTACTAATACTTTCTACTGATTCTTTTTACTAATTCCCTTTTACTAATTTTACTTTACCGACTTCTAACTTCTTTTTCTTTTGACAGTAATTCCGCCGCTTCGAACCCTGCTTTTACTGAGCCGTTCATACTCCTTTCAGGGTAATTACTTGAAGAGAACATACCTGCAAGGTAGAGTCCTGAGGGACCTGCATCAAACGGAAGCACTTTTTCAAGGTAACCCTGTTCATATACCGGAGCCGTATCTATTCTGCGGTATAACTTTGTCCAGCGCACATCCTTTCTTGAGAACCCCGGAAACATTTTTTCCAGCCCGTCCAGGTAGGAGCCGACAACGTCTTCTTCTTTCTGCGTCCAGAGAGGACTTTTTCTGTCCTGGAAATAGGACGTTACATACACAAGGTTTTCTCCGTAATCCTCAAAAGGCAAAAAATTGGTATGTTCTATTACAGCTCCAAAAGGCACATTAGCTTTTATATTCAACCAGTAATTTCCATCTTTCATAAGGCTTCTATTAAGCCCTAAAAGAGCGCATGCCGTTCCCTGATAACGGATACTCTTCAGGATATCATGTAGATTTCCAAGCTTGCCTCCTGTGATTGAATCCAGCACCGCTGGCTCTGCAGTTGAGATAACTGCGTCGCAGGCGATAAAATCTCCATTAACGACCACTCCCTTTACTGCATTGTCTTTAATTATTACCTCTGTTACTTCCGTGTTTGTTTTGATCTCCCCACCGTTTGCAGTTATCTCCCATGCCAGGGCTCCAACGAGAGAATTAAACCCTCCCTGCATATACCCCAGTTTTTCTCCTTCTTTTCCCCTGTCCGACCTTATTTTCACCCTGCCGATAAGCCACGCGGCTGAGATGTTTTCTGCATTGTCCCCAAATTTGCTTTTCATCAGGGGGGCAAAGAAGTTTTCATACACCGACTTTCCTGCAGTACCTAAAATCCAATCTTTTGCCTTTATCCTGTCATATGGGGCCGTGTCTTTTATCAGCCTTATCCTTAAGACCAGTATGCCAAGTTTTATCAGGTCGAGAGTGGAAAGAGGGCTGAAGCGCAGGATCTCAACAGGTGTGTTCATAGGGTAATTCTTGCCGTCCACAAAATAGGCGTTTTTTCCCTCAAGCCACAGCATCTGCTTTTCAAGTCCCATCTCTTTTATAAGGGCAAGAAGTTCGGAATCGCTCCTGAATATATGGTGGTAATACTTTTCAATAAAATATTTTTTTCCGGAATTTTCCAGAGAGTAACTTGCTGACATCCCCCCCATATCAGAATCTTTTTCAAAAACAGTTACTTTATGAGATTTGCATAGCCTGTAACCTGCTGACAGACCCGCAAGCCCGCTTCCGATTATTACTATCTTCATGTATATTTTTTCCTCTATTCATTAAATTTCTAAATTAACTTTTAATGACTGGTCATGATCATAGAACTTCTATATGAAAAAATAGACGGATTCCACATATCTTTTCTCAGGAGAGATTTTGTGAGCCCATAATCACCTGGAACCCCTTTGCATATCGATATGTCTAACCGGTATATATACATTAAACTCATTTATATTATAGCATGGGATATATCGAGTCCAGAGCTATCTGTTTATAACTAAATGAGGGTTACAGGGTTGTATTACGATCAGGAAATTAGCTCAGTTTTTGGGGAACTGAATTCATCGGAGAAAGGGCTTAGCCCTGAAGATGCTGAAAAGAGACTGGAGGAATACGGAAAAAACGAACTTAAAGAAAAAGAAAAAGTCTCTGTTTTTAGACTCTTTCTCTCTCAATTCAAAAGTATTTTGATTTTTATCCTGATAATTGCTTCTATTATTTCGGCTTTACTTGGCGAAGCCATTGATTCGGTGGTGATTTTATTTACTGTTTTTCTTGCAGGTGTTCTCGGTTTTGTGCAGGAGTACAGAGCTGAAAAAGCAATCGAGCTCCTCAAATCTCTTACTTCTCCAGAGACAACTGTAATAAGAAACGGGACCGAGAAAAAAATTCCTTCCACTTACCTGGTTCCCGGAGACATTATTTTACTTCAGACAGGGGACCGCATTCCTGCAGATGCCAGATTAATTGAAGAATATAACCTTAAAGTTGACGAATCTTCCCTTACAGGAGAATCCGTGCCTGTCCAGAAGGTTACTGATGTTATGCCTGAAGACACCTCCGAAGCTGACAGAAAAAATATGGTTTATGCAGGGACAGCAGTCGCCTATGGAAGAGGAAAGGCGGTTGTTACGGCAACGGGCATGAAAACCTCTTTTGGTGAACTTGCAGGGCTTCTGGGGACAATAGAAAGGTCAAGGACACCTCTGCAGGAAAGCCTTGACAAATTCGGCAAATGGATTGGCGGGGCAACCATAATAATAGTAGCTTTTGTTGCAGTCCTCGGGGTATTTTTCGGCTTCCCACCGCTTGATATGTTTCTCTGGGGTGTTGCGCTTGCAGTTGCCGCCATCCCTGAAGCCCTGCCTGCGGTTGTGACAGTAGGGCTTGGGCTTGGGGTAAGGCGCATGGTCAAAAGGCACGCCCTTGTAAGAAAACTTCCTTCCGTAGAAACCCTGGGCGCTACCGATGTTATATGTTCGGATAAGACGGGCACGCTTACGCAGAATAAAATGACGGTTGAGAGGGTGTATGTTAACGGGCAAATTCTTAAGGCCACTGGGGTCGGGTATAACCCCGAAGGAGAATTTCTAAAAGAGTACTCTGAAAAAGAGTATTCAGAACAGGAATACTCTGAAAAAGAACACTCTGAAAAAGGATCCCCTGGGAAAGAAGAGTCAAAAGAAAGGGATTCCGCAGTCTCTACGGAGGATATGCATCTTCGGGTTCTCTTGCTCGGGGCTGCTTTATGCAACGATTCGAACCTCTATAAAGAAGAAGACGGATGGAAGATTACGGGAGATCCTACGGAAGCAGCTCTTGTTGTTGCCGCAGCAAAAGCCGGTTTTGAAAAATCCGAACTTGATAGGAAGTACCCCCGGCTTGCAGAAATACCCTTCACTTCCGAGAGCAAGAGAATGACCACCTTCCACAAATTTGAGAATGGACCGGGTGGCTTTCTTAATTCAGAACTTGCGGCTTTCTCAAAAGGGGCTCCCGAGGTCATCCTTGGCTCATGTACCAGGATTTTTCTTGATGGTGAAATAAGGGCTTTAACTCCCGAGCAAAAGGAAGAAATCCTGGAGCAGGTTAAGGTGCTCGCTGACCAGGCCCTGAGAGTTATGGCTTTTTCTTTCCGTCTGCTTGAAAAAGATTTTTCTCCTGAAAAAGTTTCTTCCGGAGAAATCCCTGTAGAAGATATCGAAATGGATATGGTCTTTTCAGGCTTAACNNGCGGCTGCAATTGCCAGGGAACTTGGCATTTTAAAAGAAAATGACCTCACTCTTACCGGTTCCGAACTTGACAACCTTGATGAAAAAGAGTTTGAAGATAAGGTTGAAAGAGTCTCGGTTTATGCAAGGGTCTACCCTGCTCATAAATTAAGAGTGGTAGAAGCCCTCAAAAAGAAAGGCTATATAGTGGCAATGACCGGGGACGGAGTTAATGATGCCCCTGCCCTGAAAGCTGCGGATATGGGTATAGCCATGGGAATTACGGGCACGGACGTCAGCAAAGAAGCCTCAAGCATGATTTTGACAGATGACAATTTTGCGTCCATTGTCTCTGCAGTAGAAGAAGGGCGGAATATTTTTAAAAATATCAAAAATTTCATTACTTACGGGCTGACAGCCCATATAGGGGAAGTCCTAATTGTCCTTATAGCAATCCTGGGCTGGCAGATCCTGCCTTTGCTTGCCGTCCAGATCCTGTGGATTAACCTGATTACGGATGGTCTTCCTCCTATGGCTCTTTCTGTCGAACCTCCTGACAGGGGGCTTATGAAGCAGAAGCCCAGGAATGTTGAAGAAGGGCTTATCACTCGTCGTGAAATTATCGCGGGGCTGGGACTGGGTGGGCTTATTGCCGCACAGGCACTCATAGTTTTAGTCTGGGCTCTGGACAGCGGCTTTTCTATTTCCAAACTGCAGACGATGATCTTTACACTTGTAGTCTTTTCAGAGATGTTCAATGCATTTAACTGGCGCTCTGACCGGTATTCGGTCTTTTCCCTGGGACTCTTTACGAACAAAGCTCTGGTCTATGCAGTCCTGACCACTGTGATCTTGCAGCTGATGGTGATTTATGTCCCGTTCCTTCAGTTCGCTTTCAGGACAGTTCCCCTTTCTCTTTCTGAGTGGGGAATCATACTTGGTTTGGCTTCTACCACGCTCATCGCCATGGAGATTGTGAAACGCATAAACACCGGAAAAGAACGCTGATGAAGAGAACACACATAAAAAGTAAAGGCATAACAAGATAAATATGTGGGCATCTTTTCGAGCTTTCTGTCTCGAAATATATGCTCCCATTTTTAATATTCCCAAAAGTAAGCATTCATAAAAGTGAGCATTTATTTTGATCTATTCATGCTATTCGGTACCATTCAATATTTATTTTTTCCTTTTTTACCTCTATTTCATGTTTATTCTTCTTCTGTTTCGCCTTTTTTCACCCGTTATTCTATACCGGTTTTGTTTTTCCTTTCTGTCTGGATTGCAAACTTCAAAGCCGAAGGTGAAATCAGTATGGATACGACTACCATCAATACTATTGCCGAGAATATTTCCTGGTTGATAATTCCCAGGTCTCTTCCTATTGTCAGTACTACAAGCTCTACACCTGCTCTGGGCATAACTCCTACCCCGAAGATAAAGCTCTCGTAAAAGTCAAAGCCTATGGCTTTTGACCCTACAAAACCTCCTATCAGTTTTCCTGAAAGAGCCAGAAAGATAACTACCAGGGTAAAGATGCCTGCATTCTCAAGGGCATACGGGTCAATTGAAAATCCTATGAATGCGAAAAAAAGGGGGATTAAAATTCCGTAAGCCAGCCCTTCGACTTTGCTCTGTACGTCCTGGATTTTGGCAAGGGGAATTTCCGAAATCAATATTCCGCCTATGAATGCGCCTATAGTGGCATGAAGCTCAAAAAACTCTGCAAGGTAAGCTGAAAATAGGGCTACCATAACCACAAGTGAAAACACTGCTTCCTTTGCATGCATTCTCTGAGCATAGTCAAAAATCCTGGGAAAGAAGTATTTCCCGAGGGCATACATAATCAGCAGGAAAAGCAGGATTTTTCCTGCAATCGTAAGAACTCCAAGGATTGAGGGCACACGGTTAAAGCGGGCAAAAGTAACAACCACAGATAGCAAAAAAATCCCTATTATATCGTCAAGTATTGCTGACGAAAGCATTACTGTTCCCGGTCTGCTGGAAAGGTAATTCAAATCTATAAGGGTTCTTATGACCACCCCTATACTTGTAGGGCTGAAAGCGACAGCCATAAAGAGACTTTGAAGAAAAGTAAAATTAAAAAGCCTTCCCAGCATAAAACCGAATAAAAAGGCAAAAATTATCTGGGAAATAGTAGGGGCGAGGGCCGTTATTGAAGCGGATTTCAATTCTTTGAAATTAACTTCTTTGTATCCTGCCGTAAAAAGGAGAAAGATAGAACCGAGTTCAGCAAAGAAAGTTACTACACCGGCCTCTATGTTAAGGAAAAGTAATCCAAATGAGATGCCGGCCAGAATTTCTCCCATGACTGAGGGGACGCCAATTCTCTCTGCTGCCTCTCCCAGAATTTTTACACTGAAAATAAGGAACAGTACCTGAAACAGAGCACTTATGGCTGTAATCCTCCTTTCCTTTTTACACTGACCCTATCTAACCCTCTCTGACCCGATTAAAATTGGCTGCTGCTTAAAACAAATTTTTAAGCCCTTTTCTAAGCCTATAGGGCTTTTAACCCTCTTTTTCTCATAGATTTTCTTTCTTCCAATACTCTTTTTCCTCTTCTGCGCCCTCTTTTTTTCTCCTTCTGCAGATCTCCTTTACGAGGTCTCTCTTGGATATTATCCCCACAAGTTTTCCATCCTCATTTACGCAGATATGATCAAATCTGTACTTCATCATAAGGTCAGAAGCATCTTTCAATGTGGATTTTACAGAGATTGTCACAGGGTGTGTAATCATGATTTCTTTTGCATTTTCTCCGAGTGACCTTCTGGCCGTAATGGGCGTATATTTAGCCCTGGGCATCAGGCATAAAAGCAGGACCTCAAGGATAATGTCCAGGTCAATAAGGCCCGTAAGCTCCCCTTTTTTATTAACTACAGGCAGAGTATGGTAAGGATTTTTTGCAAAAATTGAAAACACTTCTTCAATAGGCGCATTTTCATCTACAGTAACCAGGTCTCTGGTCATAAGTTCTTCAATCGTCATCCAGAGGCAGCCTTTTGACCCTTTGACAATGGATTCGAAAAACGCTTCCGAACTCGTGGAAGACTCCTGTGGGGCTTCGGAAAGTTTGTCCCCTTTTCCGGAGTTTTTTTCTGATTCTATGTTATCGACTTCTTTTCCAGAGGCTCTTCCCTGTGCAGCTTCCTGAGTAAAATTCTTTGCCAGAATAAACACCCACCTGGAGCTACCTTTATAGCGCTATCTCCATACCCTGATTCTTTCTGTTCTCCCAATTACTATTTGCATCCGGATTTATATAAAAAACCCGGAATCTCAGTTTCGTTGCCTGGAAGAGGATTATCCTGTTTTTTCAAGTTTGTTCTTGTAATAGAGGGTAAACTCCCTTCCCGGGCGCAGTGTAAAATTGTATGCAGAGTATTCTTCTTTGGGAAGTTCTCTGTACATATCATAGGACGCCGGCACGATTACAGCGTCATATTTACTGCTCGCTGGTGGTTTTGAAGCGTATGCCGCTTTTTCGTAGTCCCGCAAGTACCAGGGCAGGGGCCAGTAGAGCTGATTTGGGTCAATTACATAAATCCTCAGGACCCCAGGTGCACGGTCAAAACCCTCTATTTTTGTCATAAGCTCCCTTATATCGGGTGATGCCTGCGTATGCGTCATCAATTCGTCCGCTTCCATACTTCTGTAGTAGTTTACCGAGATACACTGGCCCAGTGAGACAAGAAGGCTAAGTACAAGAATTCCTGCCAGCAGGGTGAGGGTTTTACCTGAGTAATCTGACTTTGGCTGCCTGC
>DUIO01000086.1 GCA_013330315.1 Methanosarcina sp.
TTTCTGTTTTTTATTGAAGTACCAGCCAACAGTCACAAGTCCGATTATATAGACTGCAAGCAAAGCCAAAAAGATATTATAACCATCCATAAGGACACCTTTAAAAGAATCATAATGTGTATGAGTAGTATCTGATTATAGAAATTTTTCCGAAATTAATACAATTATTCAGGAGTACTTAGTTTTTATATATTCTCATATTATAAAATTTGGATGAGTAAATTTTACTTTAATTCTACTATTTATTTATTCCGAGATGCTTTGCGCACTTTATTTTGCAAATAATTCAAGTTAACTTGCATTAATTCGCTGTAATTTCCGAATTTTCGGTCCTGGCTCATTAACAGATTTATTGATTTTTTAAATTTCATTTTTTATTGCTGATTTTTTTATTGCTGATTTTTTTTNNCTGTTATATCAAAGACCACATGTCTATATAAACTCAAATCTGTTTGATGGAAAGAAGCAACGAACCTGCCTCCAGAAAAGTATGATCTTGCTTTTGTTTACCAGAATTCGGTATATATTTTGTGTATAGAAACAGGAGAAACAGTAGTTGATGGTTCTGGCAAGGTAAATGCAGGAGATACGGTATTTGCTTTCCTGAGACCGGAAAACATAGCTTTAAGTAAAACTTCCGCACAATCCAGCATCAGAAACTCTTTGCAGGGCAGAGTCACGGAAGTCTGGATACTCGGAGCACTCTTAAGGGTAAAAGTTAACTGCGGAATCACTCTTAATGCCACTACAACCCGGCAGTCGACAGAAGGGATGGATACCTCTCCGGGCTCCCGGTTCAAAGCAAGTTCTGTCCATGTCCTCGTTAAATGTGAAGTCTGCTAAAGGTGAAGGTCTGTGAAAGCTAAAACAAAACTCTGGTTTACCGAAGATGGAAAAACTGTAATGGGTGCTGGCAGAGCCGAGCTATTGAAAACCATTGATGAGGAACGTTCTCTTCGGAGAGCCTGCCAGAAACTCGGAATTTCATACAAGCACGCCTGGATGATGCTCAAAAAAATGAATGAAGCCCTTGGCGAGCCTGCTGTAGTTACNNTGATTAATGAAGCCGTAGAGGATGAAACTTCCTGGGAAAACGTGGGTTTTAAGCTCTCGGCTCGAAACAAGCTGCCCGGGAAAGTAGTTGATATTGAAAAAAGCGGGCTTGTCTCAAAACTCACTATTGAGATTGAACCTTCAATCCTGACTTCTGTTGTTACGGAAGAAGCAGTAGAGAAGCTTAACATAAAGCCTGGAGATCGGATTTATGCGGTTATAAAATCAACCGAAGTAATGGTCGCAAAAGTTGTAGGTGAAAATGAGTCCGTAAATCCCGGTTCTGGAAAATCTGAAGGGCCAGACTGAACATTTCTTTTTTAGAGCTCTATACTTTTTTAGATCTTTTCAAATTCTATAGCTCCGGACCTCGAATTTAAAATCTGAATAAAGGGTATTGCGCCTGTAAAACCTGTGTTTACAGGCACGTTTACTCCTCTTCGAGCATTCAGTTTTCCAGCCGGTCGTTTTTCCAATTTTCTATTCATTCCTGATGCTGTTTTTTCCTGAAGAGGACAAAACAGGCTGCAAGGGCTATTAATGCAATGCCGGTCCCAAACTGATATCCCGGAAGGCTTTTTTTGGCGGGCAGAACTTCTACATTAACTTTTACACTATCTGATATCTGGTCGTGACCATCAGTGTCTTCATAGAGGATCTCGCTATTAAGGGAGTACAGTTTAGGCGTTGCACCTTCATCCACGTCCATGTCAAAAATGGCGATAGCTGTCTTTCCCGGGTTTAAAGTTCCAAGGTAAGCCTGGTCATCGGTGGTACTAAAGGGGTCGCTTGCACTGAGTCTGACTGTTGCATCCTTTGCGGGCTCTTCCCCTGAGTTTTTATATGTAACATAGAGAAGCCCTCCTTCGTCAGGATAAAGGTCACCTGTTACATTGGTAACTTCAAAATAAGGCTCTTTTTTGATCTTTACCTCTATAGTCTGGGTCTGGGTCTTATTTTCGTACCATATGCCCACATTCTTGTTTGTGACAAGGCTCACATTCCTGTCAAATTCATCCCCGCTTAACTGCACATTATTCTGGTACATATATGAAAGTTCAAGAGTCAGGGGATAAGTTCCTGCCGGGGCATTTTTATTAATTTCAATAGTGAATTTTGTGGGGCTCGAACTCTGTTTACCCTGTTTGAGTGTACCTGCTTCCTGAGGTCCGGATTTTACCTTTATGTACTGGTTCTCGGATTTGAGAGTCGCAAGGATGCCTACTGCTGTTACAGTCTGGGCTTCGTACTGCATTTCAGCCTGCTGGAGCATCAAATCCACATAGTTCCCAAAATCTGCGTCCTTTTCGGACTTAAATCCGGTGATGGCACCTTTGTTCATCATATTTACATTCAGGGTTACGGTATCTCCCCTTGAATATTCGTTATCTCCAACNNAGCAGCAGAGCAAAGGATCAGAAGGGCTGTAATAGTAGCAAAAAATCCATTTTTATTCATTCTCGTCACCTGACGCGTTCTCATCAATCTCATCATTCTGTTTTCTTTTCCGGTGCATATTTACTATCTGGTAAAGGGCGATAAGGATAATCAGTATAATTGCTATGCCTGTTGTGCTGATTTTTTTCTCAGTCGCTTCGAGAGGCACATGCACTTTCAGGTTCTCCGAAAAGGAGGTTTCACCATCCTCATCAACGTATTTTACCTCGCTATCGACTCCATAATTCTTTACAGTAGCATCTTTGCTTGCAGTAATCACGAAACTTGCAGTCCTGTTCTCTCCAGGCCCTATATCTCCAAGTCTTACTATGGATTTCTGCGTGCTAAGGGGAGTCATTACGATTATTCGGGCTGTAGCATCCTGTGCAATTTCTTCCCTTGTGTTCGTATAAGTCACGTTAATGGCCCTGCTCTCTCCCTGTTTCAGGCTGCCTGAGACTTCTGTTATTTCAAACTTCGGCTGGCTTTTTACAGATATAGGTATCCTGAGCGTCTCTTCTTTTGTCTTATAATCTCGCATATAGTCCATATCCGTAAGTCCCAGGTTTATTATCTCCCCTGTTGCGGTCCGAACATTTGCCTGGTAATCGTAGTTTACAGGCAGCAGGAGCTCATAGTTTCCAGAAGGGGTGTCGCTGTCTATTTTTATAGTATACTTTATATTGGCAGTATGTCCGGTTTCAAGTTCTTCAACCGTCTGGATATTGTTTGCTGACTCGACTTCGATGTACTTTGTTTCAGAGACAAGGACAGCATTGATGTTTTTTGCCGTAGTGCATTCTTTTTCTTCATCCATCTCCGCCATTGCAAGCGTTTCTTCGATTGAATTGCTTACTCCGGCCTGATTTACGCTCAGCCTCTGGAACCCTTCTATTACTCCTTTATTTACGATTTTTATCTGCAGGTCTGCTGTTTCTCCCCTGCTGAGCTCGGGATTTCCTGTCACTGACGCCTGTAGAACCGGCTCTCCATAACTCCTGTAATAGTCTACCGTGTACCCATAATCCGGGACAATAAAGTCTACATCGTCGTCATCATCTCCGAGAGCCGGGAATGCAGTAACCGAGAGTACTAACAATATTAACGTGAGTGTGGAAACTTTCTTCAGTATTTTTTTTCTGGTTTTTCCGGGTGCTTGAATCATACCTCTGCTCCCTGAATTTGTTTTTTTACCTCTTTCTCTGCTACCGTGGCTCTTTTTCTCCTGTCTCGCCAGGTATCAAGGAAGACTATTAACGGTGGGAATACTACAAAGGTTGCCAGGAGAGCCAGCAGGACGTCGATAACCGTAACTTTTCCGAAATTGCTGATCATCGGGAAAGGAGAGGCGACAAGGGCAAGAAACCCAAAAACAGTAGTAGCTCCTGAAGCAATGATCGCAGTCCCTATTTTTGAACTGGTCATATGGATTGCTTCCATAGGGGTTGCCCCGGCTTCCTTTTCTTCAAAGTAGCGTTCCATCATAAGGATTGCATATTCGGAACCTACTCCGAGAATCAAAGCCCCAAGGGTTGCTGTCATAGGAGTGTACTCAATATTAAGGTAATACATGACTCCTCCTGACCAGCCGATCACTATAACCATAGGAATGATCGGGACTATTGCTTTCAGCCAGTCTCTGTAAACAGCATACAGCCCTGCAAGCACAAGGGCAAGCCCAAGGAATGTCATCGCTACTCTCCCGCTGGTAAGAGCGGTAATCACTTCCGTAAAGACAACGTTGTTGCCTGTAATCGTAACTGCCGTACCTGGAGGGGCTGGCATCCACTGCATGTCCTGCCTGACAATATCTGTCAACTCCTGGATTCCTGTTACTTTAATGTCTGCAACCGCATTTCCTATATTGAAGTTCAGAAGGAGCATATTTTTCCCGTACATGTAGCGGTCTTTTTGCCATTCCGGGATATCGGCATAAATAGCTTCTACTTCCTGGCTTGTTTCAGGAATTGAGCCTCCGTTCCTTTCCTTTACAAGAGACACAATACTTGATGCGCTGTAAATATGCTTTCTGCCTTCTACTTCATGTTCCGAGAACTGGTCCATCCATTTCAGGACATCGGGGTTAGCCGTGTCTTCAACCTTGATAATAAGATTTAGTTCGTCAGTTCCCCCCATGATATCTCCCATATGCTGGAGATCTATAAGTGAAGGCATATCCTGGGGTACAAAGGTCTGAACATCGGTCTGAATGGGTACGGACTGGTCTGCATAAAGCCCTCCAAGGCAAAGGAGGCCAGCGACTCCGAGTACAATAATGTCGTATCTTATTGTCAGATCTGTAGTTTTCTGGAGAAGTATCTCTGTTTTATGGCTGCCTGTGCCTTTGTTTTCCGAATTCTTTTTTCGTCTTATTCCAGCAGGTTTTAGCTTTTTAGCAACTTTCTTTAAAGGATTTTTATCCGAATATTTGTCAAATAAGGAAACCGTTACGATCCCTACAAATATGGACGAGAGGTAACACATTATAATACCTATAAGGAGCAGTTTGCCAAAGTCCTGGATCATTGGTACCGAGGACGTAAAAAGAGAAACAAAACCCAGAGCTGTCATCCCGAGCGCTATAAGGACTGCAGGGCCCGTGTTCTTTATGGTTTCCACAACTGCTCTGCCTTTGCCTCCGTTTTTGTGCAATTCTTCCTCAAGCCTGTTATGGAACTGGATGGCATAGTCTATACCCACACCTATGAGGATCGGGAATGCAGCCATCGAAACCATGGAAAGAGTGATTCCTATGTAACCCATGGCTCCGAAAGTATAGACTATGCCTAACAGGACCACCGGGAGAGGGAGAAGACCCCAGCGGACATGCTTGAATACGAAAAACAGGACAATAACCATGAAAATGCCTGAGAGCCCAAGAAGTATGCCCATGCTCGAGTTCATTTCGTAGTTCATGGAGACGCTGAATGCAGGAGCACCTGTAACAATAATGTTATAAGATGGCGGAAATTCTGCAAATGAAACCGCATCTTCAGTGGCATAAAGGATATCCTCCTGAGCAGCTTCACTGGCAGAGCCTGCCATTACTACTGAAATCAGAATATGAGTATTGTCAGGGACAATCTGGCCGAAAATATCAGGGTTTTGATCTATAATAGCTTCAATCTCTTGATCGGTATCGGGAATCACATATCTTCCCGTCATCTGGTAGTTAACCGTTTTGATGAGGGAGGCAGGGCTTGTGGTCTCTATAACCCCTTCAGTGCCCTGGAGCTGATGCTCAAGCCTATCAACGGCTTTCATCAGTTCCGCATTTCTCACATCATTACCCTCTACCATTACCACAATCGACTGAGTCTGGAATATGCTCTGATAAAGGTGATCATAGTCCTGGTAGAGAGGGGAGTCTTTCCCTACAAATGTCTCCGTTCCTGAAGCCATCTCTATTTTTTGTGCGCCCTGTGCTGCTATAATTATGAACAGGAAAGCTACCAGGAGTATGGAAAAACGGTTATTCTGAACAAAAAATCCCAGTTTTTCAAAAATATTTTTAATAATGAATCCCCTCATAAATTTTAATATGAAGTACAATTTAGGGATCTTGCTACATATCCCACGTTGCAGGTTTCCCTGAACCGGAGGTTTATGATTGAAGACTTGTTCCTTATTAATACAGCTTTCTTTTTTACTGTGTGAATAGTTCTCTAATGTCCTGTGTTAGTTTGGTATTATATGTAGAAAAGATTTAAATCTATTGTTACTTTAGGGGTAACAAATGTTTTCACAATTAAATCCTCAGTTGATTCTTAATCTGGAGCGGCTAGGGCTAACTGAAAACGAGGCAAAAGCCTATGTCGGGATTGTCAGCCTGAGAGAGGCAACAGCCAGGGAAGTCCATGAACTTACAAACGTTCCGAGAGCCAAAATATACGAAGTCCTGAAAATTCTGGCGAAAAAAGGCTACCTGGAAATTCGGCAGGGCTCCCCGACTTATTTCCGTGCGGTTGACCCCAAACAGGTAATTGGCAAGATAAAAGATGAATTTATCAGCTGTGCAATCGAGACACTTGACCAGCTCAATGAATTAAGTTACGAGCTCCCTAAAACGTCTCCTATCTGGTGTATCCAGAGCGAGTGGGGGATAAAAAACAGGATTCGTGAGATTCTTAATGGAGTAAAGGAAGAACTGATTATTTTCTCATCCGCTCCCGAGCTATTGAAAGAGTTTGAGGCGGAGCTGAAAAAACTGGAAAAAACCTGCCGTTTAACCCTTATTGTGAATGACCCTGACAGGTTTGAATCGTTGCCTTTTGAATTCCTGGAAACCACCAAAGAATTTAATGAATTTATAAATAATATTGTAGTCGATGGAGTCCGGTATGATGAAGAATTCTTTATGATGGCAGATGGTAAAGAGTCAATAGGGGTCCATTGTGCAGGAAATAAAAGAGAAGCGGTTGTAATCAAACTGCCAGTTGTTTGTTACATGCAGAAGATGATTTATGATAAAGTGCTTGAGCCAAGTTTTGTTAAAAAAGATTTTAAACCTGTCTGAAAGCCCTGGATATGTATGCCTCTCTAAAAAAGGTTAGTGTTTTCGGATACTATTAATATGATCCAAAATTATCTGAAAATAGAATTAAATGATCTAAAAATAGAATTAAATTATCTGAATGTAGAATTAAATTATCTGAAAATGGAATGATCAGATTCTTATCAGGATTTTTTCCGAGATTCCTATCGGGATTCTTATCAGGTTTCTTATCGGGATTCTTCTCATTGATATAGAAAACAGAGTTTAGCGGGTGTATATGATGAATAGCGTGGAAATTGAAGGCATTAATATTCGGTGGTTAGGACATTCTGGTTTTTTACTTGATGGAAAAGGCAAAAAGATCTATATCGATCCTTTTGAACTTGCTGAAGAGCCTGCTTTCGACGATAAAGCCGACATTTTGCTAATCACGCATGAACACTATGATCACTGCAGTCCCGAAGATATCCGGAAGGTCAGGAGATCCGATACTACCACTCTTATTCCTGAGAGCTGCCCCCTTGAGTTCAGGGGAGATGCAAGAAGGATTGCAGAAGGTGATATACTGGCTGACGGTCTTGAGATCAAGGGAATTCGGATTGAGGTGGTTCCTGCCTATAATCTTGGTAAGCCCTATCACCCCAGAGAGCTTGGAGTGGGGTACATCATAGAACTTGGAGGCTTGAGGATTTATCATGCAGGCGACTCGGATTTTATACCTGAGATGAAAACCATTAAAGCCGATATAGCCCTTCTGCCTGTTGGGGGCACATATACCATGGACGAAGAGGAAGCCGCCCGCGCAGCAGCAGCGATCTCTCCGAGATTTGTTATCCCAATGCACTACGGTTCAGAAGGAATCGAAGCAGATCCCGAAAAGTTTAAAGCTCTTGTATGCAGCAAAAATCCGGACATTAATGTAATCATTCTGGAATCCTGATTTCATTTTTTGAGACAAATGCCAAAGCAGATTCCATATCCCATACTAATAAAAACCTAAGGAATACCAGGACAGATCTGAATATGCCTAAAGCAGCCAGGAAACAGCAGAAAAACCTTATTGAGAATATAGCAGCCCAGCGTATGTGGCGGCTATTTGAACTTGCAAAAGCCGAAATCCCGGAAAACCCTGAGCGCAGCAGGCGTTACATTCAGCTTATACGTAATATTTCCATGAGGAACAGGATGAGTATTCCAAGGGAAATTAAAAGCAGAATCTGCAAACACTGTTATGCCTTCCTGACGCCCGGACATAATGCTCGCTACAGATTGAAAGGAGGATTTATTGTCATATCCTGCGAGCATTGCGGAAAAGAAATGAGATATCCTTATAAAAAGCTAAAAAATGTCTGACCATATGTTGCTTTTTATTTCCGGGTGTTATCAGGATTAAATAAGGAGCGAGGTCAAAATTTCTTTTACAACGTAAGTAGCAGTCAGGATCACTACAACGACCATAAGGTATGCAAATACATTCCTGTAAACTACATCCTTTTCAGATCCTGCTTTCATTCCAAGGGCTCCGGGGCAGTTTGCACAGGAAGCAGCTCCGCATCCGCATCCTAGATTTATTTCTTTGTATGGGCTCTGGACTACTTTTTTGGTACTACCTGATCCGTTATTTATGACAGGTAATGTTTTTTTGTTATTTTCAGTCATATCTGCAGGTTTTGTTTTCAAGTGATATAAACATTCTTTTTAGTTCTCGATACAGTTTTTAATCCACAGCTTTTTGACTCAATATAGTTTCCCAATTTCTGTGTTTTTCATGTTTCCTTTTAGAATTCTTAATCAATTTTTATATGCCACTATTATATAATATCCACCTAATATATATCCTCTCCGGTTGATATGCCCTTTCCTGTGTTGATACCCTTGCCGACCGAAGATCAATTTTTTAATCTCCTGTTGGCTGTACGCTTTTCAAAAGAGCGTGACTGCATGATCCCTCATTAAACAAGTCACAATAAGTCACAAAGAAAGGATTTATTACGCTCTTTGAGAGAAATAAAACATATCTAAAATAAATTTATAGAATTAAAGCTGCTATGGAATTCCTATAGGGAGCCTTCCGAAAATTCTCAAGCCCCTGGAGATTTTCTGATCCTTCTGATTTTTTCTCTAATGTTTTTAATTTTTTTTATTTTAAATCCTCTTATATTTTTAAATCCTCTAATATTTTTAAATTCTCTAATATTTTTAAATTCTCTAATATTT
>DUIO01000356.1 GCA_013330315.1 Methanosarcina sp.
TCTCAATGGTTAATCCAGCTTTTTTGCCCCTTTTTAACCTTTATCTTATTATGTGCTACTTTTTATTCTTTAATGGAGGTTTTCTGTTGTTGTTTTTTAAATGGAGGTTTTTTAATTGCTGTGCTTTGCTGTCTAATAATATCTCTAAAAATATTATCTTTAAAAATANNTACAGTATTTACCATTGCCTGCACGGTTGTTAGGGGACCTCCCGGTGGGATTTCACAGCCTGAGGATAGGACATACTTGGACTGCAGGCCGTTCTCCTTGAGCACGGGCAGTACATTCTGGAGCAGGTTCCTTGTATCATCCTTTACCTTCTGCACGCCGGCTGCCGATCCGTCCATGAATTCAACAGGGTTTACTTCTCCCATCATGCAGCATATGTCTCCGTATTTGGGAATGAGATCCGCGTAGTTCTGGGATCCTTTCTCCCTGGATTTCTCATAGTAGGCGTAGCTGTAAAGGGAGGTGCCGAACTTCCTGATCTGGGTTTCGAAGTGCACGGCATCAGCACAATTGTGGATGATATACGGCTGGTTGTACTTCTTGAAAAGAGGTACGTGCTGGTCGTAAACGAATTTCCCATCGAACTTCCAGTAGTCCTGTTCGCTCATGATGACGTTGTTGGACCAGAGATTATCAATACAGAGCGCATCACAGGCATCTTCGTTGAAGAAGAGCTCTGACAGCTGACATATGTAGTCGGTACATTTCTGGACAGCTTCAAGGACAACATCAGGCTGGGTCTTCATATCCATCAGCACGCGATCTGCTCCCATCAGCTGGGTAAGAGTAAGCAGAGGACCTTCGTGGAAGCCGACAAAGGGAGTGTTAAGTTCCTTGTTGATTTTATCCTTTGCCATCTTTGAAGCCATAACCAGCTCATAGCCACGGGTGCCTTCTTTTAGTTCGGGGACTTCGATCTTTTCATAATCTTTAATGTACCCTTCTGAGGATGGGGTGTCATCTTCGGGGTACTTGATCTTACATCCGAAGTCTGCGGATGTAGCTGAGAGGTCGGCAAGGCCTACAAACATGTCAAGGTCCAGGTACTTGCAGCCAAGGAAAGCGCTTTCTGTGAAAGCTTCTGCTTTTGTGGCATAATCCCTGTAGTTCACTCCGGCAAATTTCCTGAGCACACCGCAGGCAAGAGGATAGACAGGCAGGCGATCAACCTTTTTGTCGGACATGGCAGATATTGTCCTGTCTATGTGAGTCATTTCTTCCTTGCTCTTCACGCCAATGCTTTCGAACTCCTCCTTGATCCTGCTGGCAGTCTCAAGTCCGATATCAACTTTGGTGGAGACTGTCTTCTTTGCAAGTATCTCCCTGTACTTAATCTCACCAAGGTTGATTTTCTCTTCACTCCACCTTACAGCCTTGGGTTCAAGTTCCTTTAGCGCTTCGGATGCCCATGCGCTTGCGTGCATTGCATCAGGGTGAGTTGAATCTGCTCCGATCCCTGAAGCATACTCTTCAGAAACTGGAGCTCCTCCAATCATAATTTTCATTGAGTCGCGGATACCCTCTTCCTGAAGGATTTCAATGACTTTTTCCATATTTGTCATGGTTGTTGTCATCAACGCGCTCATGGAAATAAGGTCTGCTTTGTGCTCTTTTGCGGTTTCGATAAATTTATCGACAGGCACATCAGCACCAAGGTCAATCATTTCGAATCCATTTGCACTGAGCATTGTTTTTACAAGGTTCTTCCCTATGTCGTGAACGTCTCCTTCGATTGTACCTATGACTCCAACAGCCTGCATGGCTTCTCCTTCCTTTACCATTTCAGGTGAAAGGATATCCATGCCTGCATACATTGCACCTGATGCCAGGAGCAGGTGAGGGACAAAAGCCTCTCCTTTCTCATACTGGTCACTGACAATTGCCATTCCTCTCGCCAGCCCGTTAACGATTGCGTCGTAGGGGTCAACGCCTTCATCAAGTGCTTTCTGTGCCAGTTCTTCTGCAAGTTCGTCGTCACCATCGACGACAGCTTCCGCTAATTGGTTAAAAATATCTGCTGCCATAAAAAACGCTCCTCCATTTTTTACAGGTTTTTCCTGGTTAACAGTAAGTATCATTAAGTGAGGCTTATTGCTCGGTAAACCTCTGTATGACTGTTAACTTCCAACCGTACATTATCTGCAAAACATATAACATAAACGCAGAGATTTGATTAACGCAGTTAACATCTCTCTTGATGCTTAATTCTACCAATTCTCCTGATTTTATAAATTCCTCTGATCCGGTAATATTTCCCTATTTTGTTAACCTTCATAATCTCATTATTTGTCCAGATCTTACGAACCTGCCTGATTTTAAAGGGTGCTTCTATTCTATCAGAGGTCTTAATCTGATCAAAGCCTTTGATCACAAAGCCATATGATCAATCTGGATAGATTAAAAACCGGGATCTCTGGAAAATAAAAGCTCTTAGAACGGGAGCTGCCAGAATAATCCGTAATTAAATACATTAAAAAAGTTAAAATAATGAAACGCCTTTTCATTGAGAGTCAAACTTATGCTTGAGGAGGAGCTTCTTTGAATCAATGTATGAAAATGACCTTGTTTTTGATTTCCATGTGCTGGGTCTTAAATAGTGTTAGTGGCTGTGCAGCTCCTGGTGAAGGTGAAAGGTCCTCGGTTTCAGTTGAAAATATTGAAGTGAAGCCTTTATCTGAGAATTATTCGATACCTGTTAATTTAGAGGCTGAAATTGTCCTGAATGTAACTGCAGATATTATAAATGCGGATAAGACTGATATTTCGGCTCTTCTGGTTCAGTTTAAGTTAGATGAAGTACGCCCAGACCCTTACTCCAACCTTGAACTGATAACAAAAAATGTAGAAATTGAGTGCATAAAACGCAGGTCAATGCTCCGTCAGTCAGTACAGCTAGCTGTTCCTGGTCCGGGAATGTATGACGTTGAAGTCTTCGTTTTTGAAGAAGGAAAGATCCCTTCAACTGCTCTTGGTACGACATTTGTCGTCGGAGAAGAAGGAGAAGTTATTTTGAACTGGTGGTGAGCCCATTAATAAAAATCGGAAAATACTGCTGATTCTTGTCCTCATTTCTCTGTTTCCGGTCGTTTTGTTTTATGGAGGCTTTGTTTTTATGTCCATTTATTACGACCATGCTTTTTATCATTCAAACGGGGCTAACCTCGGCTCTCCCGAATATTATACTCATGCTATTTCCAGTGCAAAAGAAGCCCGATACGATTATAATGTAAATGCCGGACCCGGAGGAGTGCAGCCCGGAGTTATTGAAGGGCTTGACCAGAGACTTGGTTCGGACTATCGGATAAACTCGATGGATCTTTACTATTCAAACTCTTCCAGGTTTTCGATATCCTTTTCGAATAACGGAGATTCAACTTTTTCCTTCTTAGATGAGGATCCTCTTGCACAGTATAAGCCAGAGAATCTTCCAGAGAGGGAATGGGTAGTCAACAAATTCAAAATCATGTTTGAGATGGACGAATCAGAAATTGAGTTTTATCTCCCGGCAGAGAACTGGACTGTGAACGATATCTTTTTCGAACCTGTAACCATAACCAGGTCTCCAGATATATCAGCAATCCGCAGGCACCTTTTAGAAGAATCCACCAGTTCAACCTTTGATTCGGAAAACTCAGCAGGGGAAGGCGGAAGTACGGAAACCTTCTATAAAGGCAGCGAAAAAATAGGGTCCATAAGATATTTTGTCCCTGCTGCAGAAATAAGTTTTAAAGAAGATCTCACCACTTATACGGTCCATATTGACCGGCTGGGAGGGGTTCGTCTCTACATATCTCTCAGATCAAACGGTTCGGAAACGACAGTTCCTGAGACGGAGTACAGAGCCGTATTTAAAAGAATCTTCACAGACCTGGGCCTTCCTCCTGAAAAAGTTGATGAATTCGAGTTTGAGTACGGTGAAGGTTTCTGGTGACAGGTATCTTTAGATTAAGAAAAAGAAAGGGAAAGAAAAAGAAAGGGAAAGAAAGAGAAAGGGAAAGAAAGAGAAAGGGAAAGAAAGAGAAAGAGAAAGAAAGAGAAAGGGAAAGAAAGAGAAAGAGAAAAAAATGAAGAGGAAAGAA
>DUIO01000299.1 GCA_013330315.1 Methanosarcina sp.
TCGGTTACTCCACCGAGTGCCGAGGTTACCACCACAATCTGGTTGCCCTCTTCATGATACTTCTTAAGTAGCTGGGCAACGTGACGGATCTTTTTTCCGTCTCCAACGGAAGTTCCTCCAAATTTCATTACAATTTTCATGATCGGATCACGTTTTGGCATTAAGTCTTGTATTCTAACATCATCATTTTTTGTAGTATGTAAATCTAGTATCTTGAGGTTAATTAATCTTGATAGCCTGATAGATTTTCAGGTTGACCTTAAACTGAACCAGTTAAATCTCAAGCCAGCTTAATCAGATCCAAGAGAAATGCTGTTATGCTTACAGGTCTCCTCTTTACAAATTACCTGCCTGTAAAGAACAGTATATTCGGCTCTTCTGTCATTTAATATATTTTATGCTGAGAGCCTGTCGTGTATAGGATATGGATACTATATTATAATGTTTGTGTAAAATGGGTATAGGAATTGAAACATTNNTGGTAGAAAGTGATATATTTTATCCGCAAGATGAAGTGTAAAACAGTTGGAAATAGGTGAAGCAATGAAATATGCCGTACTTATAGGAGACGGAATGGCAGATTATCCCATAGAGGAGCTCGGTGGCAGGACCATTCTCCAGGCCGTCAGAACCCCTGCTATGGATTTTATTGCAGCTCGCGGGAAAACCGGGCTTGCAAAAACCGTGCCTGATGGCTTTCCTCCCGGAAGCGATGTTGCGAATATGTCAATTCTCGGATACGATCCTGCAATTTATTACTCGGGCAGGGCTCCGCTGGAAGCTGCGAGCATGGGAGTAACTCTTGCGGCTGATGATGTAGCTTTCAGGTGCAATCTTATTACTGTAGAACATGGGAAAATAAAAGATTACAGTGCAGGGCACATAAGCAGCGATGAAGCAGAAATTCTGATCGATACACTTGATTCCGAACTCAGCACGGAGAGGGTCAGGTTTTATCCGGGTATAAGTTACAGGCACCTTATTGTTGCCGGGAATAACCTGGGAGCAGAAACGGAATGTACCCCCCCTCATGATATTACAGGAGAAAAGAAGGAGGATTACCTCCCCAGAGGAAAAGACGGGGAGTTTTTTACAGAGCTGATCGAAGCGTCTACAGTTGTCCTGGAGTTTCATCCAATTAACCTGAAAAGAGTGGAGGAAGGCAAAAACCCGGCAAACTCCATCTGGGTATGGGGTCAGGGCTATGCCCCGAAGTTCACAGCTTTCCAGAAGCTCTACGGGAAAAAAGGAGCTATCATTTCAGCAGTGGATTTGCTTAAAGGCATCGGAATCTATGCAGGGCTGGATGTAATTGAGGTGCCCGGGGCGACAGGTTATCTGGATACCAATTATGAAGGGAAAGCCAGTGCTGCTATTGAAGCCCTGAAGACCAGGGACCTTGTCTTTGTACACGTGGAAGCTCCTGATGAGGCAGGGCATGAAGGAAGCCTTGAGAAAAAAATGAAAGCAGTAGAGGATTTCGACAGCCGTATAGTTGCTCCTATCCTGAAATATGCAGAAGCATCGGATGAGCCTTTTACAATTCTTGTGCTGCCGGACCATCCAACTCCAATCTCGGTAAAGACTCATACAAGAGACCCTATTCCTTTTGCAATTTACAGGACCGACAAGCCTGACCCGGATGCGGTTAAAACTTTTGATGAGGAAGCAGTTAAAAAAGGTTCAATTGGGCTCGTAAAAGCTTCTGACCTTATAGATATACTTATAAAGAGCTGAAAACTTTAGCTCTTTATAAAATTTTCTGTGCTCAGCTCTTTGTAAGGTTTTCCTTATTCGGCTCTTTATATAATTTACTGGTAATTTTTTAGACCCAAAGCTTTAATTTTCTTCGGAAACTCCCCTCAACCAGGGTTTTCGGAATTTCTTTTCTTTTACTTATTTCATCTTATTCAGGTTCTTTTTTTTCAATACATTTTGGTGAAATTCCCCAGGAAAACATATATATCCTTTCTCAATATATTCAAAATAGCACATCTATATTTGCATCATTTTTTTATTTAAGGGGGAATATTAAGATGAGATGGCCTGCTAAAAGATCGTTTTCAGGACCCTCACGCTGGGATCCTTTTGAAGAGATTAGAAGAACACAGGAACGCCTGAATCAGCTGTTTGAAGACTTCATGCCCATGGAAGAATGGGGAGGCGGGAAAGTNNAAGGAATCCGAAGAAGAAGGGTACCTGCGCAAAGAAAGATCATACACTCAGTTTTACCGTGCTGTCCGTCTTCCGTCCAGTGTCAAAGAAGAGGGATCCACCGCAAAAATGGAAAACGGCGTCCTGACAATATCGCTACCTAAAGCGAAAATTGAAGAGCCAGCAAAGAAAATACAAATTGAGTAATTTAGGATTGAGTAATTTAGAATTGAGTAATTTAGAATTGAGTAACCCATCCAGAAATGGAGAGTATATTCTTTTATAAATTATAAGAAGGCTGCAAATCTTTGCAGTCCTTGTACTTTTACTCTTTCATTGCCATTTTAACTATTCTGTCTATTTTGATTATTACTTACTGTCCTCTGAATTTTTACTTTTTTCTCAGTTGTTTTTCTATACTTATCTGCGGTTATTTTTTACTCTTTTTCAAGGATTAGCCTTTTTTCAGCAGAGATTTCTTTTTAAATTTAGCCATAATGAGGAAAAATGTATTTTATCTCCTTTGGTCTCTCTCCTTCTCCTTCTTCAGCTTCATCAGGAAATTCCTTACTCCTTTTAGCTTCGGCGATTGCAACCTCAGGGTGGTTTTTCAGGAATTCTCGCGAATAAGCCGTGGTTTCTTTGGCTGAGGATTGGAAGATTTCATTAATTTCTTCCCTGCTGAACTGCCCGTGGTAAAGAAGAAGTTGAGTTATTTTATTGCGAGTTTCCTGCGGTTCGTTCTCATAGTCAAGGGAGTAGAATAACTTACTTATGATAACTCTTAGACTCCAGGATCTGCTTCGTTCATTGTCTTTTAACTCAAAAGGGCTTTTTTGTTTGATTTTTTGTATAATTTCGGTAAGGTCATACTGGCTGATGTTCAACACCCCTTAAGAAATTGGTTTGCAAGCTAGATAAAAATTCTTAAACATGCTCCTGAAAATAAATGAATTTTGAAATTAACATAACGCGGATAGTAAGATAGTAGATAACGAGGCAAATAGAAGTATGGATGTAGGTAGTAAAATAGGATAAATAAAGTAATTAGGCAGTAAAACAGGTAATAATAAAACTGGTAGTAAAAATGGATAATAAGGTAAAATGAATAGAGTAAGGTAAAATGAATAATAAGGTAAAATGAATGGAGTAAGGTACTCTGAAAATAATGACGTAAAATGAATGCTGGAAAAATTAGAAATCAAAAAGTAAAAATTAAAGAAATTCAGAACAGGGAAATTTAAATCAAGGAAATGAAAACTAAAAAATTCAGAATGAAATAGTGCGGCATCAGGAAATTGTTCTCATCATCTTTTGCTCAGCTGGGGTAACTCTCATCATCGCCGCAAAATCCAGTATATCGGTGGTCTTATTTATGGTTACTGCCTTTACTGCTGTAATTTATTCATTTGTAGGGTAATTTCCATAATCCCTGCACTCAATCGATTTAAAATATAACATTTGTAATCCTGAACAGAGCCAGCATTGCACATCTTAGCGAGAATCTTAACTTTGCAATAATTTTAAATGTTTTATGAAGGCATTTAAAGGCTTTATGAAGGAATTAAAATTCTTGAGTAAGTGTGTTATTTAAAGATATTATCATCGTTATTTAAAGACGTTATCATCAAATACTATATTTTTAAAATTTTCGAGGAAGTCCTTTGAAATTCGAAGCAATTGCCGTAGAAAACATCCCCCTGATACATAAAGGAGATAACTTGCCCTCTGTTATCAGTGAGAGAATCGAACTTCAAGACAGAGATATTATTATTATTGCCTCAACCATTGTTGCAAAAGCCGAAGGGGAAAACTTCAGGCTCGAAGATGTCACCCCTGACGAGCAGGCTCTTGAGATTGCAGCCCGAACAGGGAAAGATGCGCGCTTTATCCAGGCTGTCCTGGCAAGAAGTAAAGAGGTCTTCGTTGAGGCACCTTTTATGCTTGTGACAACTCTTGCAGGGCATACCTGCGTAAATGCAGGGGTTGACGAATCCAATATTGAGCATGGATTTCTGCTCTACCCTCCTGGAAATCCTGATGCAAGCGCTTCAAAAATTGGAGGAGAGCTTGAACGGATTAGCGGGAAAAAGTTAAGTGTAATTATTACAGACACGAACGGGAGAGCCTTCAAGATCGGGCAGACAGGGGTTGCTATAGGTATTTACAAAATCAAACCGATAAAACGCTGGATAGGGGAAAAGGATCTTTTCGGCAAATTACTGGAAATTACAGAGGAGGCAGTTGCTGATGAACTTGCAGGTGCTGCCAACCTTTTAATGGGAGAAGGGGCAGGTGGTGTTCCTGTTGTGGTTATTCGCGGGCTTGATTATTACTGCGAAGAGAATACCTCTATAAAAGAATATTACAGACCGGAAGATATGGATGTCCTTAAAAAAGGGCTCAGGTGCCTGAGAAATCAAAAATGAAGTAGAATAAAACGGGTTAAAGAAGAAGGTGAGTTAAAAGAAAATGGGTTATAAGAAAAAGGTGAGTTAGAAGAAAAAATGGGTTGAAGATGAATTAAAAATAGAAATTCGAAATTCAGATTTAGCAAGTATTAAGCGAATTATGATCGGATCATCGTCAGGACCATTTTAAATCTTTCCACGGCATGCAGAGCATGAGACTCATTGGCGGGCATTATTATCATGTCCCCTTTCTCCAGGATATTTTTATTCCCGGATATAGTGATTTCTGCCTTTCCGTCTATTACCTGAACCATGGCGTCAAAAGGAGCAGTGTGTTCGCTTAGCCCTTCCTCCTTGTCAAAGGCAAATATGGTCACGGTTCCCGTGCCCTTGCGAATTATTTCCCGGCTTACAACGGACCCTTCCTGATATTCTATTAACCCTTCCAATCTCAATGTTCTGGCTTTTATTTCTTCAGGCATTATTTCCACCTTACCCTTATTTCATAATATATAGCTTATTCAAGTATTCAATATTTTAGCTCAAAAGGAATATGTTCTACTTCAAGGCCTGCGCTTTTGAAGAATTCCAGAGAGTCCGTATCCGGATAAGGTGTTGAGTATACCACTCTTTTAATATTCGAATTTATGATCATTTTCGCGCACAGAATACATGGTTGGTGAGTGCAATAGATAGTTGCTCCGGCAATGCTGACTCCATGGATTGCAGCCTGGATAATGGCGTTCTGCTCTGCATGTACCGCTCTGCATTTCTCATGCCGCGTGCCTGACGGGATTTTCTCAAGGTCACGGATACATCCGGTATCGAGGCAGTGTTCCATGCCGCTTGGAGCTCCGTTATATCCGGTTGATAGGATGCGTTTATCCCGGACAATTACTGCTCCCACGTTGTTACGGAGGCAGGTTGCCCTTTTGCCTACCACAAAGGCTATTTCGAGGAAATATTCATCAAGGGAAGGTCTTTCTGTCATTATTTTTAATGAACAGTAACTGGTATATATAGCTATAGCGTTAGAACTTGTATCACTTTTAACAATAAATTTTAAATGAGTGAATTAACGCTATATAGAGAAAGAATTGTTTTTCGAGGAATGTTTAATATAATCTATAGGATATAGAACTGAAACGGATCAACTTATCTATATCATAAGGAACGCGGAATATTTCTCCCGGAACCGGAATTAGGAGAGAACTTATAACTTCGGTTACCAGGCATGTCCCGGATTATGAGCCTGGATGGTTGTGGCTATATATACGGAAACTTCCGCGTTGTAAATTTGATCGTTTTCTGGATTTTATGTCCGGACAAAAACTCGGATAAGTTCAAAAAAAATAGATGCATTCATCCGGAGTATTTAATTATGGCAACAGGTTTGACCGAATTTTTAGATAACTTCGTGAAAAATCACGATAATCGCCAGTTGCTGGCAATCCCCCTTGCGGTACTTGCGCTTTCTTTAGTTGTACTGCTGGTTTCTTATGCAAGCAGTGGGTCACCGGTAACCCTGGGAATGGAATTCCAGCGAGGTACTCAGGTTTCGGTAGAGACAACCGATTCTCCTGCTGCGCTTGAAGAAATGTACTCATCTTATCCCATCACTGATGCCCGGCAGGCCGGAAGCAGGGTTATCATGCAGTTCGGGATTATGAACAATGAAGAACAGAGGCAGCTTGAAGAAGATGTGATGGGCCGCTATTCCAATGTAGAAATCAAGCAGATAGGGCCTGTTTACGGTCGGGAGCTGCAGGTTCAGGCTCTTCAGGCTCTTCTTGTATCCTTTATAGGAATGTCAATTGTAGTTTTCCTTATCTTCCGGAGCATTATACCTTCTTTTGCAGTGGTGCTCTCTGCCCTTTCGGACATCACGATTGCCGCTGCTTTTATGCGGGTTGCAGGAATAGAACTTTCCCTTGGAACGGTTGCAGCTCTGCTTATGCTCATTGGTTATTCCGTAGACAGTGACATTTTGCTAACAAACAGGGTAATTAAGCGCAGAGGTACGGTGGAAGAAAAGGTCTCAAGGGCGATGCAGACGGGTATCACAATGACAACAACTACCCTTGCAGCCCTTGTGGTTATGTACCTTGTTTCTACTTTCCCTTACCTTATTGTCCCATCATTTACAGGAATTACCCTGCTTTCGCAGATCTCAAGTGTATTGATTGTAGGGCTTCTTGCAGACATTATGAACACGTGGCTTCTCAATACCGGCATTCTGCGGTGGTATGTAATGAAACCCGAGTTTCGAGGGAGGTATAACAGATGAGCGACAAAAAAAGTATCTTCAAAAACGTAAGAGTCATCATTTTCATACTCGCTCTACTTGCCTCGATTGTGCTTATCCAGCCCGGTTATAATTCCGAGGAAGGGGCAACCACTAACCTGAATTACGGACTTGACCTTGAAGGCGGTTCCTGGCTTCAGATCAAATTGCAGGGAGCTCTCGTCCAGGTAGATGCAGATCCGAGCATGATAGTCACCCAAATGGTAGAACCCATTATTGGAGCCCCTATCCAGATCACAAAGAATGATCTTAATACAGATGGAGCAGGTTCCTCTGAAAAGTCCATCACGTTCACAACATCCGTTCCGGTCAGCGCATCACAGCTTGAGCTTCTTGAGCTTGGCAGTGTGAGTGTTGACAGACTGAACCAGAACATGACCCAGGTGACCATTGCTACCAGCAAAGAAGCTCTTATCAAGGCTTATCTTTCCCAGGCATTTGATGCAGAAATACTTCCCATCGGTACTGAAGATGGCGTTATCTATGAAATCAGGACTGAAGCCTCGGAAGAAGATGTTGAAGCCCTCATGGGAAAAGTCGGAGGGACAATCCTCAGGAATGAAGACGGGACTTCGACTTATAGAGAGGGGGTCAGCACAGAAACAAGGGACTTGACCCGAGATATCCTGAATGACAAACTTAACTCTCTCGGTCTGAAAGACATTCCTGTAAGAACTGTGGGAGAAGACTATATCCTTATCGACTTCGCAGGCATTGACCTTGCAACTGCAAAGGATATTGCCGAGAAGCCCGGAAAATTTGAGATCCGCATACAGACCACCGGAAATGAGACCAGACATGTCCTTTACGGGGACTCGGTTGTAAGTGTGGGGATTCCGACTTTCCACGATAACCAGTGGCATACTCCTTTCACTCTTAACGAAGAAGGAGCCCGCGCTCTTCAGAGTATTGCAATTGAAACCGGGGCTACTGACAATCCAGACGCTCACTACCTGAATATGTATCTGGACGAAAATAAGGTATATGGAGCCCCCCTTAGTTATTCCGCAGCTTCGAGACTTAAAGAAACTCCCATATACTCCTGGGAAGCTTCTACAGGTTCTGACGAGGTAGCCAAGACTGAAGCCGAAGCACT
>DUIO01000357.1:0-6310 GCA_013330315.1 Methanosarcina sp.
GGGTGTTCGGTCGGGATGGAGCTTATACCCATAAGTGTGGTTGTGACCGGAGCCGTGATAACCTCAGCAAGCTCAATGAGTTCCGCACTTACATTAGAGCTTATAACTCCCCCTCCTGCATAGATAATAGGCCTGCAAGAATTTGCGATTTCTTCGGCAGCCCGTTTGATCTGCTGGGTATTTCCTTTGTAAGTTGGCTTATAGCCTCTAAGCTCTACCCTGTCAGGATACTGTAAGTCAATCTCAATATTCTGTACATCCTTCGGAAGGTCAATTAATACCGGGCCAGGCCTTCCGGTGGATGCTATGTGGAAGGCTTCTTTTACAATCCTCGGGATTTCCTGCGGATCCTGTACGAGATAGTTGTGCTTGGTAATTGGCATAGTAATGCCCGTAATATCTGCTTCCTGGAAAGCGTCATTTCCGATAAGGGATCTCGGTACCTGGCCGGTTAAGGCTACAATTGGCACTGAATCCATGTATGCGGTAGCAATACCTGTTACAAGGTTGGTTGCTCCGGGACCTGAAGTAGATACGCAGACCCCGGTCTTTCCAGTNNTCCAGTAGCACGGGCGTACCCGTCTGCAGCATGAGCCGCTGCCTGTTCGTGGCGTACAAGTATATGGCGCAGCTCTGAATCATAGAGTTCATTGTAGAAGGGGATGATCTGCCCTCCGGGGTATCCGAAGAGAGTGTCAACTCCTTCCTTTTCAAGGCATTTTATTATAGCCTTTGCGCCGTTGACTTTTTCTGTTGACCCGGTTGTCATTATTTATCTCCTTACTTATTTCTTGAGATTTGATTTAACTGGACACTCACGTTTTGATGAGCGTCTTCCAGTTAAGGGTGTGTTTATAAGAAATACTTTTTTATCTATCTTATCTCTCACACTCACGTTTTTTTGATTGCGAATTTCGCAAATACATCATAATCAATCATGTTATATATGGATGAAGGTTTCTCCGGAATTTTAGAGCGCCAGAGAACCTTATTTCAAAAATTTCTTCAAACAGAAAAGAAGAGAGGACATAAAGAGTCCTCCTGAGAAACTTTTGAAGTCCTCATCCTTACTTACTCTTCCCGAATAAGGCGGTTCAGCCCGTTCATTACGGCTTCTACAGAAGCCATGATAATGTCCGTTCTGGCCCCACTTGCGGTAATTGACTTTCCTTCCTTGGAAAGCTTGACCCTTACCTCTACAAGGGCATCAGTACCGCCGGTAACCGCATCTACATGGTACTCTTCAAGGACAACATCTTCAGCACAGGAGCTTACGGCTCTCCGGATAGCATTAATTACAGCGTCCACAGGTCCGTTTCCTATTCCAGCCTGTACGATTTCTCTGTCCTTTACACTGAGCTTTATGGAAGCGGTTGGAGTCACCCGGTTTCCGGATACGATGGTGAACTCTTCCAATTTTACAAGAGGCTCTTTATAGATATCAAGCACGGTTTCTGCAATGGTCTGCAGGTCAGCGTCTGTGATATGTTTTCCCTGGTCGCCCATTTGCTTGACCCTGTTGAAGATCTCTTCGGTCTGAGCCTCGTCAGCTTCAAGCCCCATTTCCGTTAAAGCAAGGGCAACAGAGCTTCTTCCCGCATGTTTTCCGAGTACGATCTGACGTTTCCGCCCTATATATTCGGGGCTCATAGGCTCATAGGTTGCTTTGTCAGCCAGAAGCCCGTGCACATGAATCCCTGCTTCATGAGTGAAGGCATTTCCTCCTACAAGGGCTTTATTGGGGGAAACGGGAATCCCCGTAAGGCGGCTTACAAGCCTTGAAGTCCGGTATATCTGCTCGTGCTTGATGCCTGTATCATATTTGTACAGCCACTCAAGGCTCATTACAACTTCTTCGAGAGAGGCATTTCCGGCTCTTTCACCTAAACCATTAATTGTGACATGTGCCTGCTTTGCTCCTGCCGCAAGTGCAGCGACCGTGTTTGCAGTAGCTAAACCAAAGTCGTTATGGCAATGAATGCTGATAGGGGCTTTCAGGGAGGAAGACAAATCCCGGAAGATTTCGGTAGTTTTTTCGGGAACAAGAAGACCTACGGTATCGCAGAAGCATAACCTGTCGGCTCCGGCATCTATCCCGTCTGAGTAAATGGCTTTCAAGAACTCAAGGTCTGCCCGTGAGGCGTCCTCTCCGCTTAATTCCACAATCAGGCCATGGTCTTTAGCATACTCGGTAACCTCGGCTGCAATCTGCCTTACTGCGTCACGGTCTTTTTTGATCTTCGTCCTGATGTGCAGGTCCGAAACCGGAGCTACAAGGTGGATTGAATCGACATCGCACTCAAGAGCATGGTCAACGTCCATTTTTACAATCCTGCAGTAGCTGCAGATCTCGGCATTGAGACCAGCATTTGCTACAGCCTTGATTGATTCCCTTTCACCTGCGGAAGTAATTGCAGAGCCTGCCTCGATTACATTGACTTTCATCTCATCAAGGGCCCGGGCAATTAAGAGTTTCTTCTCTCTGGTCAGGGCTACGCCAGGTGTTTGTTCACCGTCTCTCAAAGTGGTATCCAGAAAGCGGATGTTTTCGAATAATATAATCCCTCAGTCTTGGTTTTTATTTGTATAGATTGGTTCTGCAGAACAGGAGAGTAATATTATTAATATTTTATATAATTACATCCTATTTTGCGAAACTCATTTTACTGTACATATTACATATATTTTATCTCAGAAGCCCGGTTCTATCCGGAATATTTCCAAATTTACTTCGGGAGCTCTGAAACTTCTCTCCAATAGGTAGACCATAGTATTTTTAGTTTCCAGTTAACAATAAGTCTTACTTTTTAAAATAATGTAGAAAATAAATATGTCAAAAAATACACAAATAAATTTACTGCAGAAAAAAGAAAGGGGCAGAAAGAAAAGAAAAAGGGAAGAAAAGGAAGGAAAGAAGAGCAGAAAAAAGAGAAAAAAAGAAAAAAGGCAGGTTAGCGGTAAGAATCAAGCCTGCAAGGTTTTTGTAAATTAGCTTAAAAATTAGAGACAGAATTCAGGCTTAAAAAATGAGTAAAGGTTTAGAAATATTTCTGGACATTTTCTATCGCCTTTACAATGAGAGAAACACAGGCGTCTATGTCCGCCATATCCAGAACCTCTACAGGGGAGTGTATATAGCGTGTGGCTATGCTGACCGTACCTGTAGGGATGCCTTCCTTTGTGAGATGTATTGATGTAGCGTCCGTGGTGCCACCGGAACCCACACCCAGCTGGTATAGAATCTGGTTTTCATCAGCTGTTTCCCTGAGCCACCTGAGAATCTGCGGGTGAGCTATAAGGCCTCTTCCTGAAGCATCTGCTACCGTTATTACGGGCCCTTTTCCCAGTTCCATAGCAGAGTCGGTCTTGCTAATGCCCGGGTGGTCTCCGGGGATAGTAGTATCAAGGGCAAGAGCAACATCAGGACAGAGACAGAAAGCACAGGTTTTTGCTCCTTTAAGCCCTACTTCTTCCTGAACGGTACCCACGGCATAGACATTCGCCTCAATTTTTTGTTCATGGAGCCTTTTCATTACTTCGAGCAGGATGACAATTCCTGCACGGTCGTCAAAAGCCTTGGAGGTAACCTTTCCGTTTGCAAGAGGTACGAAACCCTGATCGATTGAAGCCGTGGTACCGATCTCAACTCCAAGGTTTCCGGCATCTTCCCTGTCTTTTGCTCCTATATCGATAAACATATCCTCAAGTTTCATCGGTCTCTTCCTGTCTTCATCTTTCATAACGTGAGGAGGCTTGGAACCTATAACTCCAGGGATAGATCCTTTTTTGCCGTGAACCATAACTCTCTGGTTCAGGAGAGTCTGATCAAACCATCCCCCGATTCCGACAAAGCGTAGAAATCCGTTGTCATCGATGTATCTGACCATCAGCCCTATTTCATCCATATGGGCAGCCAGCATTACGGATGGACCTTTTCCTTCTTTGATAGCAATGAGGTTTCCCATAATATCCTCTCGCATACTGTCGGCATAAGGCTCAAGTTCTTTTTCAAGCAGTTTCCGGACTTCAGTTTCAAAACCGGAAATACCATGGGCGTTTGTGAACTTTTCGAGAAGAGATTTTATTTCTTCAAGATTTCTGCCTTTTTCCATATTTTCTTCCATGTAAAAAATCTCCTGAATATTGGTTTAAATTTGGGGTATGAATTTGAATGTGCAAGATTTGAATGCACATAATGAATGCCACGGATTTAATTCATGGTATGTATTCATATTGCACCGGGATGTTCCGTTAAATTGTGTTTTTTTAAATTTGCTGACATTCTTTCGGCTTTAAGTTCGACATGTATCGAAACGATTATACCGGATTTGCTATTTACCTGTTAATGTGATATATTATAAAAGTCCATGTATAATTATTCTTCAATGAGAGAATTTTGGGCATTTTGTCCCGGCAGTTTATCATGATATAGTTTATCAGGATGTAACAAATATTCCCGATCTCTATCTGAGACCNNGAGTGCTTCTAATCACCCTAACTGTTCTAACTGAGACTTCTAGCTGCCTCTTAGCTGAGGTTCTGTCTCAAGTTGTGCACCCACCAGTATGCACCCTTTCTTTTTTATATTAATTTGATTGTTTGAATGTCTTTATTTAAGCTTAACTTATTGTTTAAGTTTTTGGCGGAAACCTCTATTTCTCTTTTATAGCGAAAAGGGTTATTTTCGAAAGCTGTAGGACAGAAACATTAAAATCCCTTCAGGTTTATTGAGGACTCAGGTGAAATTACATGACTGCAGAATTACCTCCTCAAATCCAGAACCAGATGGCACAGCTTCAGCAAGTACAGCAGCAGGTACAGGCTCTTACCATGCAAAAATCTCAAATTGAAGCTATGCAGAAAGAGTCCAAAATGGCTCTTGACGAGTTAGAAAAACTGGCTGACGACGCAGTTATTTACAGGAATGTCGGAGAACTGGTAATAAAAACGAGCAAAGAGGAGTCCGTTTCAAAACTTAAAGATAGGGAAGAAACCCTCTCACTCAGGCTTCAGTCTATTTCCAGGCAGGAAGAGAGACTCACTGCCCGTTTCAAACAGCTTCAGGAGCAGATCCAGCAGGCTCTTGGGTCCAGAGCACAATAACTTTTTATTTTTTCTGTATTATAATAGAATACAGGACAAACTATAGCTGTAACGGATATTGTGTCGAAATCCCGGGGCTCCGGGAATTTCGAGACCCATAAAAAACGGTAGCCAGAGTGGACAATGCAAGTTGATGAAGCGGAGTTTTTTAACCGGCTCCTTGACTATCGAAACATTTTATATTTGTGTCACAGGAATGCAGACCCTGACGCTGTTAGCAGTGCTTTTGCTCTTTCTGAGGCTATAGGAGGTACGGTAGGGCTCGTTGACGGGTGTAACCGTGTAGCCTCCGTCCTTATCGACAGGCTTGGAATTGAGGTCGTGGACAGGCCGGACCCTGCAAATTACGGTTTTGTTGTTGTGGTTGATACTTCAACAAAAGCGCAGTTAAATGATATAGAACTGACCAGCTACTGCGTAATTGACCACCATACTACTACGGCTCTCACCGAGAATGCGGAGTTTTACCTGCACAGGAACACGACCTCGACCGTAGAGATCGTTTATGATATCCTGAAAGCGAGGGGGGCACCGATTAACCGCAGAATGGGAATTGGCATGCTTACTGGAATCGTGACAGATACCGGGCATTTCAAGCACGCATCGGTTGATACTTTCAGGACGGTGGCGAAAATTATAGAAGCTAGCGGGGTTGAATACGGAGAAGTGCTCGACCTTATGGCTGCCACACCGCAGGATATCTCAATGCGTATAGCTATCCTGAAAGCAGCGAGCAGGGTTCAACTTGACAGAGTAGGAGACATGCTTATCGCTTCTTCTCATGTGAGTTCCTTCGGAGGCTCTGCTTCTTCCATGCTTATCAATATAGGAGCTGATGTTGCTTTTGTCGGCACTACCAAAGGAGAAAGTGTACGGGTAAGTGCAAGGGCAAAACGAGATGCCGTAAATGCCGGAGTCAACCTCGGCCAGCTGATGGAAGACATAAGTAACGAATATAACGGAACGGGAGGCGGGCATTCGGGAGCTGCAGGAATAGATATAGTAGCCAATATGGAAGAAGTGCTGCATAAATGCAGGGAAATGACAAAAAAGATCCTTGAGGCTTCCCTTGGGGCGACTGCAAAAGAAATTTCCGAGGATGAAATAGAAAATATTGAAGACGAATAAACAGGAGATTCGGAGTAAATAACTTAAAAATAAGTTAAAGAAGGTAATGGCAGCAAATAATGCAGTAAACATATAGCAG
>DUIO01000357.1:6339-8175 GCA_013330315.1 Methanosarcina sp.
AATATCAGTTTATTATTAATTCAGCATCTAATAATATTAGTTTGGCATTTACTTAGTATTAATTTTAGTATATTACTCCTGTTTTAATTTAGCATTATAATTCAGATTCCGATCAGAAGTGTTTCCGATTTTAATCTAACTCATTACTCAAAGAATCTTTCTCAATTTAATTTGAGAAAGTGCTTTTTTTCCATTCGATAACAACAACTATTATTTATATGAGAATCCAACTTAATCTTCACATTACTATATTTACCGGAAACTCTTATCCGCCCGGAAGTGCCCCGATCTTCCGGCGAAAAACTGATGCGAAATCAGGAGTTCATTATACAGCAGACCTTACAGACATGAAACAAAATATCATGAGACAAGGCGGAGACACAGCCTGAAACTAAAAGGTCTCAAAATAAACAACAAAGAGCGTGAAAAAATGCCAGAATACTGGGATCCTGAAATTGAGACAATGCCTGTGGACGATTTGAGAAAGTTGCAGGAAGAAAAATTGAAAAAACTTGTACATTATGTGTATGAGAATTCTCCTTTTTACAGAAAAAGGTTTGAAGAACACGGGGTTCGCCCGGAAGACATCCAGACTCTCGAAGACGTCAGGAAGTTGCCTTTTACATACAAGCAGGATCTCAGAGATACCTATCCTACCGGAATGTTTTGTGTTCCCAATTCGAAGCTCGCCCGCTTCCATGCTTCTTCGGGTACCACAGGCAAACCAACGGTAGTCGGATACACACATAAAGACATTGACAACTGGGCTGAATCTCTGGCACGCGCTTTTACCTCAGTAGGCATGGGAAAAGACGATATCCTCCAGGTAAGCTACGGGTATGGGCTCTTTACAGGCGGACTGGGCGCTCATTACGGAAGTGAAAAACTGGGTGCAACCGTACTTCCTACAAGTTCTGGAAACACCGAACGTCAGCTTGAGCTTATGAAAGACCTCGGCACGACAGCCATAGCCTGCACTCCCTCTTATTTCTTATATATGATTGAGACCGCCAGGAAAGAAGGAATCAGCTTAAGTGATGATACAAAATTAAAGATAGGATTTTTTGGGGCTGAACCGTGGTCAGAAGAGCTCAAAAAGAGAATAGAGGATGAATCCGGGATAAAAGCTTACGACATTTACGGGACTTCCGAACTCAGCGGCCCTCTATTTACGGAATGTGATGAACAGTGCGGAATCCATATATGGGGAGACCTGTTCCTGGTAGAAATATTGAATCCAGAAACAGGAGAGCCTATGCCGGATGGAGAGACGGGAGAACTTGTAATCACTACTCTTGCAAAAGAAGCAAATCCGCTTATCCGTTACAAAATAAAGGACTTAACCAGGAAGATTTCTGAGCCCTGCAAATGCGGCAGGACCCACCCGAGGATTACACGTATCAGCGGGCGCTCAGATGATATGATCATCGTGCGCGGCATAAATGTATTCCCTGGCCAGGTAGAATCGGTTTTGATGAACATCCCTGAGGTCGGGAACCATTTCATGATTATTGTAGACAGGATAGGACCTCTTGACTCGATGAAGGTTCAGATAGAAATGCACGAATCTGCCTTCAGTGATAAGATGTCGGACATGATGGCCCTTAAAAAGAAGATTGCAGGCGCTTTAAGGAGTGTATTGAACCTTGCAGTCGAAGTCGAACTTGTAGAACACGGGTCTCTGCACCGCTCGGAAGGCAAGTCAAAGAAAGTAATAGACAAGAGGAAAATCTGATTAGATAAAGGGAAATCAGATTAGGAGCCTATCCCGAAACTCAAAATTGGCTCTTTAAATCTTGGATCTGGAACAGTAAACCGAGCCTAAAGATAACGAAA
>DUIO01000026.1 GCA_013330315.1 Methanosarcina sp.
AAATACTCAGGACATTCTTGAGAATTTTCCTTTTATTCTTCTTTAGAATTCATGTTTAATACTTTTTTAGTTCATTTAAAATTGAATCTTTTAATTGTTAGGCCTTAGAATAAAATTTGACCTGAAAAATTACAGAAGTCCTCCCTATTTTAAATTAAATTTCCTCTTTTTTAGACCATTTTATATATGCGATCTTATAGTTGTTTTTTCGATCCCGCGTAAACACAATTTAACCGTTTCTTAATTTGTATAATTCCATTAACTTATCACATCTGCTACTATCTTTAATATGTCTGCTTTCCGGTTCCAGAAAGTATACTAATAATTTATGGGGAGGCTAAAAGGTAAGTCATTTAATAATCAGCACCATGAACCTTAAAGAATCATTCTGATTCCTGCTATTTCTTTTAAAGCTCTTTGAAGACCTGAACAGATAACTTTTTTTAAGCTTGGGGAGTTATAATTAGATATATTGGGGGTACAAAATGGACAAAAATGGACGGATACGCAATCAGGGGGAAAAAAAGGAAAAGAAAACCCTAATCTTAATTCTTATCATTCTGGTCACAGGTGTCAGTATTGCCCTTTCATCTGCTGCACCCGAAAAGACAATTTATGTGACAGGAGACGGGAGCGGGGATTTTAATTGTGATGGCACCGACGACCAGGCAGAAATAAATAAAGCTCTCTCCTATGCTGCAGAAAATCCTGAGGTAACAACCGTTCATCTGAAGGGCCCCTTCACATATGTTGTCTCGGATACTATTTTCATAGGGAGCGAAACCATTCTGGAGGGGGATTCTTCAGCTGTAATAAAACTTAAGAATAACGCGGGCTGGCCGGAGGAAAAGCCCCTGATTACCCAGATGAACAGCGCAGGAAACCATAATATTACTATAAAAGGTTTCGAAATTGACGGAAACCATGACGGAAATAGAGAAAAAGGTAGGGGAAAAGGATACTACAACCTGATCCATTTCCTCAATTGCAAAAATATTCAGGTCCACGACATGTATATGCATGACAGTCATGGGGACGGACTAAAGGTAGTAAAAGGTTCGGACATACAGTTTTACAATAATACCGTGTATAAACTGGGGCACGATGCCCTTTACATTATTTATTCTTCAAATGTGGAAGCATGGAACAACAAGATAACCTGCAGGACAAATAGCGGGCTCAGGGTATATAATGGAAATCATGTCAGATTCTACAATAATATAATTAATTCCGAAGGAGAAGGAGGAGCTGGCATTGAAATCCAGAAAGCAGGTTCTTCGACCATTATGGATGATATTGAAATATTCAATAATCTTCTGTATGAAACCAATGCTGCAGGTATCTGGATTACAGGTTATGGGTCCTCATATTCAGAGGCTTCTGCGAAAAACGTGTATATTCACAATAATAAATTTTACAAAACAGGGGTCAACCCTGGTGCAGACTGGTCGGGCGGCATAGTTCTTAACGGTTTTTATGATACCCTGATAGAGAATAACATATTTGACGGATGCTATGGGGCAGCGATAGCTCATAAAGAAGTAGATGACGAATTTTCATCCCCAGGGTCAGGTTATACAACTATTGTGCGAAGTAATATAGTAATTAATACTCAATCGAGTTCTTTGGCCGGAAACGGCTACGCTTTTTATAATAAACTGGATAAAACTCATTCTTTCATCCTTCAAAATAACTGCCTCTTAAATAACGCAGGCGGAGACTACATGTATACCAGTTCATCATCAGATATACATGCTGACCCTGCACTTATAGAACAGCTGAAAGAGGGTTCTTCAGTACAGGACCTGCCCTGCGCAGAAGCTATAAAAGCGGGACCGCAGGAGCTGCCTTATGAGATAGACGAGCATGATATCGATATGGGGCAGGAAGGAGGACCCGTATCAAAAATCAAAAAGACTATCTCAGGAATAATAGATTTCATAAAAAGGATATTTCTGGGACTTACTTCGGCAGAAGAGGACAGGGAAAGCCTTAACACTGTCTCACTTTCAGCCGTATCGGATAACAGACTAAAAGAAAAGTCGTCTAACACCACATATAGAGAAACCGAATATATAGATGTGGGAGAGAGGTCAGATGGTGGAAAATACAGGAATGTCATACTGTTTGATCTGGACCAGCTAAATGAGACCGGTAATATTGAAAGGGCAACCCTTTCTTTGTTCTGGTATTATCCTGATGAAATGAGACCTGAGGATACTGTTCTTGAGGTTTACAGGCCGGAAAAATGGTGTGAGGAACACGTTACATGGCAGGTAAGTGAAACAGGGAGCCCATGGAAGAATCCGGGAGGGGACTGGTATGACAAAAATGGTGTTCAACAGGGAAATACACCATATGCAACAATGGTTATTAAAGCCGATAACCTTCCTGATTACAGGTATTACGAACTGGACGTAACAGGGCTCGTACAGGAATATATCGGCGAAGAGTATGAGAATACAGGCTTTTTTATAAAAGCCAGGTCAGAAGAAAACGATTATATTGCTTTTTACAGCTCGGAATGGCAAAACAAAAATCAAAGGCCAGAACTTACCATAGAATATGCGGATAATTAATTTATGGATAATTTATGGATAATTAATTTATAAAAGAGCTGAAAGTTATTTAAAATCTATTAGTCAAAAGGCCGGGAACCCTGTCTCAGCCTCTGGAGGCAGGGAACGAAAATGAACTCGAAGAAACTTGAACCTGCACATCTGTAAAAGATCTAAAAATTATAAAAAACCCTGACCCTGTTTTTGTCTTATTAATTTGTCTATTAATAAGAGTAGTTAATAAGAGTAGTTAATAGAGTAGTTAATAAGAGTATAAAAAATGGAAAAGAAGATAGAAGAGAAAATCCGGAATTTTTCCTTCCGGATTTTAACGGGCGAGTCCGATTCTCTCATTTCTTTTCTTTTCAACCTGCATATCAAATAGCATTCCGAACAGGAGCATTTGAAGCCCGGTACCCAGTACCAGGAAACCAAGTAATGGGTAATAAGACGGAAGCGGATTTTGAAGCAGGATCTGTAAAAGTCCCCAGAAACCGAGGAGGACACTCAAAGGTAAGGCAAGCATCCCAAGGAAATAAAACAGGACCAGGGGATGAAAATCAAGGACCGTATATTTGACCCTGAGCCTCCAGAGGAAACCCCTGAAAAGCATGGGCGAAACCTTACGAATATACTTGCCGTATCTTATAGACGATTTTTCTCTTCCGTAGCGAGCCGGGATCACAACATCCATAACTCTCATCCCAAAGGCATTGAGCTTGATCAGCAGGTCATTACAATAGCCATAATAAGGATAAACCGAGTCCAGATCAATAACTTCAAGGGCCTGCCTGGAAATAGCTGTATACCCGTTCTGAGGGTCCATAATGTGCCAGTATCCACTGCCTATTTTAGTTAAAAAGCTCAGCAAGAGGTTCCCGAAGGATCTCCATTTGCTCATTCCGGTCATAAAATTATCGGAAAGGAGCCTGTTACCCTTTGTATAGTCAGCCAATCCCTCTATGATCGGGAAGATCAGTCTCGGGAGCTGAGCAGGGTCCATCTGGTTATCTCCGGCCATAACTGCTACAATATCCATTTCATCTTTTAGCGCAAGCTTGTACCCGCTAATTATCCCTGCGCCTACACCTTTATTTACTTCATGACGGAGGTAGACGATTCTGGGGTCTCCGAACCTTTTCACGATTTCTCCGGTACGGTCAGTACTGCCATCATCGATAACATAGATTCTGTCCACATATTCTGGAATTCCGCGAAGGGTCTCACCAATAAGCAGTTCCTCGTTATAAGCTGGCACTACCACTCCTATGCGGGTACTCTCAAGTTTTCTAAATGCGGGATCAACTTCAAAGCTCAGATAATTAACTTTAAGTTTTTCAGTTTTAGCAGCAGAAAGCAGTGAATTTAAAGACATATGTTCTTTGCCTGAGCTAATATTTTGAAGTGATCTTGAAGTCACGGCAAGGAAACCTATCTTTTCTTTGAAGGTATTTTTCCTGTTCAAGAGCATGACCGTTTCCTGTTCATAAGAAACACGACAGGGCCAGGAACCTACTGACAGATCAAATCCCTGCCTCAAAGGCTCAAGAACATGAGATAACAGGTCTATGTCCTGCATGCACTCGGGATAGATAAGAACTACAAGCTCAGAGTCAAGGGATGCCCTGTAAAGTATTTTGAGCAACGCCTCTTCCCCTCCTGCCAAGGGAATAACTCTTGCCCCCCCGAGAGCCGCTACTTCCATAGTTCGGTCAGTAGAACCTTTGTCAAGCACAAGTACCCGGTCTGCATAACTTGCCGCAAGCAGAACCTTGCTCCCGATAGAAGCCTCTTCGTTTTGAGCCGGAATCAATACCGTAAACTCATGTCTCAGCGGCCTGTCGGAAAGTTGAGATGGTGATGAGACTATACTGATAGGATCGGAAATTAGTGAATTAAGACAAAGTGTAAGGGCTGAATACAAACCCTCTCCACCCCCTTATGAGTATGCATTATACTATAACCCCCAGTATGTGTATAAATGCAAAAATATTAAAGGCTATCATTTGAAAGATATTTGGAATAAAATATATATAAAGTTAACATCTNNGGCATATCTTATGAAAGCCTCAAAAAAGAGAAGATTTAACAGGCAAGTTTATGATAGGAGCACATTAGTCCATTGTAAATTTATAAACTGGCGGCAAATAAGAAAATGTAAAGTCATTTTGAAAAATAAAAAATTGTTTTTCAATATATGCTGCTTTTAAAGGGCGCACCAATCAGAAAAAGACTTGTCTGAAATTATGGATTCAGTTAAAGCATAAGAAATTGTTGTTGCATGCCGTGACTTAATAAACCGTAATAATCATCCTTAGTAATGTACTTTTCAGCATCATCTGACAGAATAATTTAATTGCCCTTCACGGACAAACAAAAGAAAAAGTACTATAACAGGCAATAATCAATAATGAAAAACGATACGATTACCGATGCAAGGAAAATGGTGCAAACAAACACTGAAAAAGTCCCGGATTTCATGCAGCAGTATTAAGAAAAAAACATACATGAGAGTTTATTATTCCTCCCAAATAAGGGAAGATAAATGCCTGTAAGAGGGGGAAAAAGAATGAAAAAAATTAATCAGTTTAGCTCTCTTTTGAGAACATATGGAACATTTAAGAGAGTTCGAAGAGGAGAAAAACTAAACGAAAATAGAAAAGAAGTTTAAAGGCTTTAAAAAATAAGACAGAGAAGTTCAATATATTCGTACAATCAAGCTATACTGATGAAAAATATTCACATAAGGCTAAAACTTATATTCTAAGAATATTTATTCATTTAAAGGGAGATAGAATAACGGTAAAGCAATAAGCCGTTCGTTGGGGAAGAATAGTTTGAGATTTCAACCTGCCATTCCGGAAAGTTTCTTACAATAAAAAGAAAAACCTCAAACAAATCGGACTGAAACCTATTTGGGAAGGCAGTAATTAAAATCAAAGTTTTTTGCTATGGGAAGCGTTTATTCACCGATAGCAAGCAATTTCGGTAAATGAGCATCTAGTTGCCGAGAATACACCTGTACTAAAGTATCATGTTTTTGCAGGACATTAGACAGGTTAAGGAAGATGTCTGAAAATTATTGTGGGGGGTAAGAAATTGATACGTGTAGGAGTGGTTGGAACCGGTTACATGGGAGAGAACCACGTTAGAATCTATAGTGAAATGGAAGATGTCAGGCTCACAGGGATTTCGGATCCCAATATTTTAAGGGTAAAAGAACTTGCATCAAGGTATGGTACACTACCTTTTGCAGATCATAAAAAAATGTTCGAGAAAGCGAAGCTTGATGCAATAAGTATTGCAGCTCCTACTACCCTTCATTACCCTATTGTGCTTGATGCCCTCGAAGCAGGCGTGGATGTGCTTGTAGAAAAGCCTATTGCAGACAGCGTAGAGAATGCAACTGCAATGATCGAGTCTGCTGAAGAGATGGACAGGCATCTGATGGTAGGGCATATAGAGAGGTTTAATCCTGCGGTCCTGAAGTTAAAGGAGATAATAGATTCCAGAGCTTTAGGAAAAATTGTTTCTGTTTCAACCAGGAGAGTCGGGCCCTATAATCCAAGGATAAGAGATGTGGGGGTAATTCTGGATATCGGGGTCCATGATATAGATATAATTTCCTTCATCTACGGAATGAAAATAGACCAGGTCTATGCCGTAGCGGGATCGGACATTCATTCTTTTGAGGACCATGCAACTATTCACCTGCGCCTGAACCATTCTTATTCGGGACTTGTAGAGACCAACTGGCTCACTCCTCACAAGATAAGGAAACTTACAGCTGTCGGAGTGAAAGGCGTTGCATATCTTGACTATCTTGACCAGAGCGTTGAGATTCATGACAATGGATGGATCCAGACAGCCAGAGTCGAAAAAGCCGAGCCCCTGCAAAAAGAGCTTTCGCATTTTGTTTGCTGTTCAAGGGAAGGGACCTGTCCGAGGCCTTCGGGAGAAGAAGGTAAGCATGCTCTGGAAGTAGCTCTGGCTGCAATCCAATCCTACAGGGAAGAAAAAATGGTTGAGATAGAGAATTGTAGTCAAATAAAACAATCTCTATGAGTTCGTCAAATTGCCTTTGTAGAGAAAGGAGGAAAAAAGCATTAAAAAAGGAAAGCAGTAACAATGAGGCTGATGAAGTGTTCAGGAAAGTAGAGCAGAATAAAGAGTTATGGGAGTTATTTACAAAAACAGAAGAATATGATGCTGCCTTGCTGGATAAATATGGAAGGTTTCCTTATTACCTCAGCAGGCAAAGAAATGTTTTTGAGCCTGAGGTTTCGGAATTTTTGCTGAAAAACGGGCTGAACCCGGAATATCCGGAAGAAAAAAAATTTGCTGTCTGTCTTACTCATGATATTGATTTCGTATGTACAGGCATGCTAAATACTGCGGCAAGAACTGTAAAGGCTCTAAAGAGAGGACAATTTGCAGAAGCTTCAATGCTTCCATTTTCGAGAATAAACAAATCATGGAATCCCTTATGGAATTTCAGACGGATAATGGAACTTGAAGAGAAATATGGGGCAAAATCCACATTCTATTTTCTGACCCTTGATCCGGGAAATGAAGATTTTACTTTCAGCATTGAAGAACTTGAAGGAGAACTCTACCGCATTTCAGACGAAGGATGGGAAGTGGGGCTACATGGGGGACATGAAGCTTACAATAACCTGGCAGAGATAAAAAAGAAAAAACGCAAGCTGGAAAAAGTGCTTGGAAAAGAAGTAATGGGGTACAGAAACCACTACCTCAGGTTCAAAACTCCCGATACCTGGAAACTNNTTCAGCTATGATTCAACTTTCGGGTATCACGATTGTGCAGGCTTCAGGAACGGCATGTGTCACCCTTTCAAGCCGTATAACCTTAAAACCGGAGAAGAAATAAATATCCTCGAACTCCCGCTAACCATAATGGATACCACTCTTTTTCACAGCCAGATGCGGCTGGACTTCGAGCAGGCATGGGATCTAACCGAAAGACTGATCCTTACGGT
>DUIO01000123.1 GCA_013330315.1 Methanosarcina sp.
AAGCGGTGCACCATGCCGTCGATGCCTTCAAGGTCCAGGGAAGCCGGGATAAGGCACTTCGGGAACATGAGCCTGAGAACGGCTATAATTTTCAGCTCCGAGAGCCTTGAATCATCCCTGAAATCCTCGAGCGGAGTCCCTTCTTGAGGCAGGAAAGTCATGACTCTTACCATATCCGGGTCATTTGCTTTCATTCCCTTCAGGGAGGCAATAGTTGACTCGATATTGTTTCCTACGCCTGTAAGAATTCCGTCCTCCACACAGTATCCCTTTTCTTTTGCAAAGCGTCGTGCATTAAACCGCCCTTCGAAGGACTGTCCGACCCTGAGCTTTTCATAAAGTTCGCGGTCGTAGGTTTCCTGGTAGAGGGCGAAAAAATCTGCCCCTTTTTCCCTCGCTTTGAGGAGAGTATTGTTATCCATTACCCCCGGAGAAATCATTATTGGAAGCCCGAGNNCGGTAGCGGTTTATTTCATTTTTACAGTTGTAGTAGCAAAAAGAGCACTGGTTTTTACAATAAGTTGAAAAATAGATGAAACAATTAAGGAATACCCTGTTGCCGAAATAATGGTCTCTGACCTTTCGAGCTGTGAAATAGAGCCTTTCCAGTTCTTCTTCGGATTCAATGGAGAGAAGAGCTCTCAGGTCATCATCAGACAATTCAAAACCTTCAATGATTTTCTCTCCAAGCCTATCTAGTTCTTCGGTTGCCATTTTTTGTATCAAAATTTCACCCTCTCATATTCTCTGATATTTTTACTGCTTTTCCATCCTTACAGCTTTCCTTGCTTGCCTCTTTCATAACAGACCATTTCGGACCTTACTGCCATTTTAGATCCCATATCATGATTTTTCTTTATCATCTTCAGTTAATATCGCCATTTTTTCCCTTTTGTAGCTTCCAGTTCCCACATTTTGACGTTTTTTACTAACCTGATGCTCTTCTTAGATCTGTGAAGTTTTTTAACGCCGTTTTTAATGAGACCTTAACTTACAGGTTTGTGGAGATTCCATTATAGTAAGACTCGGACCTTGCAGCTCTCTTGATATTTCTGAACTCGTGCATAACCTTCAGCAGGCGTTCGAGTCCGAAACCTGCCCCTATCCACGGCTTATCAATTCCCCATTCCCTGTCAAGAGGTATAGGTCCCACAACTGCAGAGGAAAGTTCAAGGTCACCGTGCATCACATCAAGGGTATCTCCATAAACCATACAGGAATCGCCTACGATTTTGAACTCGATTTCCAGATGGTTCAGGAAGTCAGTGATTATAGCCTCAAGGTTTTCCCGGGTACAGCCCGATCCCATCTGGCAGAAGTTCAGCATGGTAAACTCTTCCAGGTGTTCTTTGCCATCTGACTCTTTCCTGTAACAGGGGCCTATCTCGAAGATTTTTATCGGATCAGGCAGAGTTCTATCAAGCTTGCGCAGGTAATTGTAAAGATTCGGGGCAAGCATGGGCCTTAAGCAGAGGTTCTTGTCTACCCTGAAGATTTGCTTCGAAAGCTCTTTGTCATTGTCAATTCCCATCCTTTCTATGTACTCTATGGGAATCAAAATTGGAGACTTAATTTCCAGAAAACCTCTGTCAACAAAGAATTTCGTAATCTCCCTTTCGAGTTTTCCCAGGTAGTTCTCCCGTTCTTCTGCATAGATTTGGTGCAGGTCTTTTTTCCTGCGGGAGAGCAGTTCGGACTCAAGTTCTCTGAAAGGTGTTCCGGAATTCAGGGAAATTTCATCTTTCGGACTTAACAGACTTTCAAGCCTGTCAACCTGGCTCTTTGTAAGTGCAGGAACATTCGTCTGAACAGGAGCCGTTACGGAGACTGCAGGGCTTGCTGTTTGCTGTGTCGATGTGGAAGGATCCTGTGCCACTGCTACATTTTCAAGAGGCTTCGGGGCTCTTGCAATAGATTTTGGCATTGCCTTTTTAGTTTTGGTAGGAGCGGAAACTACCTTAACTTTCACGCTAGTCTGAGCTTCGTTTGCCTTTGTGAGGAAGTTATTGACGTCCTCATCCGAAACCCTGCAGCTTCTGCAGGTCTTCCGGTATTTGTGATGCCTGAGAGCTCTTGCAGTCCTGCTGCTTCTGGAATTGTTTACAGTAAGCCTGTCTCCGCACGCCATTTCTATGTAAATCTTGCTTCGAGAGACTTCATGATGTTTGATTTTATGGATCATTCCGGTCCTGGACATCCAGATTCCGGAGGCAGATATCAGATTTTCTAACGGTTTTTTATCCATAGTGTTACCCCTTGGTGAACTAAAACCCGGATAATTTCCAAGAACAGTATTCAGAACCCCGACTTACAGAACATAAGCGCGGTGCCAGCAATTGCTGACAGCTACCCGGAAAAGAGCTGGATAATCCAGGAATAGAAATAGTTTATAGACTTCGGAAAACCCTTCCTGATTCTACAAAAAATCTCAGTGGAATGTTATGCAAGTGCCATTCCGGGATTCAGAAACGTGGCGGAAACCCCGGGAATCTAACCCGGCTGAACGGATTTAGAGTCCATTC
>DUIO01000029.1 GCA_013330315.1 Methanosarcina sp.
TGCCCTTCTCCTTCATAAAGCCGGAGTCTCCGCAATTGATGTAGGAGGCGTGGGCGGCACAAGCTGGGCAGGAGTAGAAGTTTACAGGGCAAAAGAGAGCAGAGATGCAGTTTCTGAGCGCCTCGGGGAGCTTTTCTGGGACTTCGGAATCCCAACTGTTTCCAGCCTTATAGAATCAAGGGTTTCTCTCCCTCTCGTCGCAACCGGTGGGATAAGAAACGGGCTTGATATTGCAAAGTCCATCACTCTTGGCGCCAGTGTGGCAAGTGCAGCCTTGCCCTTTGTAGGACCTTCTCTTGAAGGGAAAGAAGCGGTTGTCAGTGTCCTTTCCTGCATGCTTGAGGAATTCAAAGCAGCAATGTTTCTCTGCGGTTGCGCGGATATCCAGTCTCTGCATAATGCCCCGGTTGTTGTTACCGGATGGACACGTGAATACCTTGAGCAGCGCGGTTTCAATGCAAAAGACCTTTCTTTACCTCAGAATGCGCTTTAAAGGAAAGGGTATAACTAACATCCCTTTCTTTAACGCTTTTGCCGATGGCTGATTACATTTTATTCGCTTACAGATTATCCATGATAACGTTTATAGGTAAAATGGGAGTAATGTCTCAAAAGAAATAATTAACTTGTAAGATTTAACCTGAACCGGTAATATTGATTTAAGACTGGCTCGAAATATTATGATTTTACCAGCTCTTAATCAGGGAAAAAGTAATATCTTTGTTTTCCTTTAGATATACCGGAAGAATAAAATAATGCCATCTATTAAGGCTACATGAAATCCATACTCATTAGGTTTGTCACTGGATATCTCTAATCTAACAGGAATATTCTTAACAGGGTCGGTAACTGGTAAGGCCCTCTGAAAATCAATATTATGCATAATAAATTAACAGGGCAGTTAAGTTTACTGTCTGTCACCGGAGCTAATTTTTCCTTGAAAACGCTCCTTAGTAATCATTAATCCAGGGATTAATTCAAAGAATTAGTCTTTTAATGCCTTTATTCAAGGATTAGTTTCTCTAAATGATTCCTTAGTATCTTTAAGGAATTGATACGGTTAATTTAAGGAAATTGATATGTTAATAATTACCTCTTAAGTTCATTAAATCAGGAATAATTCACAAAGCTAACTGAAATAAGGAACCAGATATAGAAAAAATCATTCAGCAAGGATGGAATAATTCCATACCGAATTTACTGGAATCTGGAAAATACAGGGATAAAGGAAATAATCTGGAGTATTAAACCAAATTGCTGGAGTACAAATAATTTATTGGAGAATGGAAGATAAATCGCTGGAATATAGAAAATAGTTTGGTGAAGTCATTTAAAACTAAGAGCCTACCCTTAACTAGGAGTCTGTTTCCAAACGGATTTCTTGAAAGTAGTTGCAACTGAGGAAAGATACTGGAAGTACGCATCGAGCGTGTTCTGATCCGGATTTATAGGTTAAAAATCTCTTTGAAGATCTTAGTTACATGAGAACGGGATCAGACTTAGTTTCCAGAAGTCCTGGCAGGTCAAAATATTTGTATACTGAAACAAATATATATTTAAAGTGTATACTTCTGCTAGGAACTGCAGCCTGGTGCGCTTAATCCAGGAGGGGACTTCAGGGTATAAGAAGTAGCTTTTAGAAGTGACTTTTCTAAAAAGATGGTTCCACATTATCCATATTATTTCACACTATTCCATGCTATGATTCCATGCTTTTCCATTCAGGCTTACATTCATGGTCATTGATTTAAGACCGTTACCGGATCTGTTTTAGAGGTTTCGGTTTTCACAAGGATAATATATTCAAATTAAATATGAGGTTTAAAAATATGGCTGAAATAGGCATTGTTGCAGTCGGCGGCTATAATGAAATGGGCCGTAATATGACTGCTGTCATTATCGGTGAAGATATTGTCATTCTTGATATGGGGCTCAGGCTTGATAGGGTCCAGATCCATGAGGATGTTGAGATTGACAAGATGCATTCGCTTGAACTTATCGAGATGGGTGCAATTCCTGATGATACCATTATGAAAGAAATAAACGGGACTGTCAGGGCAATCGTCTGCACTCACGGGCACCTTGACCACGTGGGTGCGATCCCGAAGCTTGCCCACAGGTACAACGCACCTATACTTGCTACTCCCTATACGGCAGCTATTATCAAACAGCAGATAGAGTCCGAGCGCAAGTTCGAAGTCTGCAACAGAGTTATTCCTTTGCAGGCAGGTGGGACCTATCAGGTTACGGAAGACATCTCCATAGAATTCATCAGAGTCCAGCACAGTATTATTGACTGTGTACTTGCAGCTGTACACACTCCGGCAGGAGCTGTCCTCTACGCCTGCGACTTCAAGCTTGACAGAACCCCTACAATGGGTGAGGCTCCTGACTTTGACCGCTTCAAGTCCCTTGGAAAGGAAGGGGTCATTGCAATGATCACAGAGAGTACAAATGCAGGACGCTCAGGCAAAACTCCTTCGGAACAGATTGCAAAGGACATGGTCAGAGACGTATTGCTTGGGACTGAAGAGTCTGAAGTAGGAATGATCGTTACAACCTTTGCCTCTCATATTGCCAGACTTAAAGCAATTATCGAGGCTGCCGAAGAAATGGGTAGAATTCCGGTACTTATGGGGCGTTCTATGGAACGCTACGTGGGCGCTGCCAGGGATATCGGTTACCTTGAGCTGCCTTCCAATGTAGAGATTTACGGCACGAGAAAAGATGTCGATAGGGCATTCAAGCGCATTATGCAGGAAGGCAAAAATAAGTATCTGCCTATTGTTACAGGACACCAGGGAGAGCCAGGGTCCATTCTCGTGAGGGTTGCAAACGGGGAAACCCCCTATACGATTGAGCCCGGAGACAGAATCATTTTCTCTGCAAACGTAATCCCGAGCCCAATGACTCAGGCAAACCGTTATGCCCTTGAAACCAAACTTAAGATGAAGGGTGGCAGGATCTATGATAATGTCCACGTTTCAGGACATGCATACAGGGAAGACCACTGGGAACTCCTGCGCATGATAAATCCCGAACATGTAATCCCTGCCCACGGAGACATGGAAATGCATGGACATTATATTGAAATGGCAGAAGATGCGGGGTATGTACTCGGTGATACCGTACACCTTCTTAGAAACGGCGAAGTGTTATATATAGAAGAGTAACTCTATAATGGAAAACCCCGTGTTCTCGTGATGCTTATGACGCTTGTTAATGAAATTAAAAAAAGAAGTTCTCATGTTGATGCTGCAATTGAAGAATTGCTCCCGGTAACTCGCCCTGAGGAACTTTACAAGGCTTCTCGCTATCTTGTGGATGCCGGAGGAAAACGCCTTCGTCCGGCGGTCCTGATCCTGGCAGCAGAAGCTGTCGGTTCCGACCTTAAGTCCGTTTTGCCTGCAGCAGTTGCTGTGGAACTTGTGCATAATTTCACCCTGATCCATGACGATATTATGGACAAAGACGACATCCGCAGGGGAATGCCTGCGGTCCATGTCAAGTGGGGAGAAGCCGGAGCAATCCTCGCAGGTGACACTCTTTATTCCAAAGCCTTTGAAATCCTCTCAAAAGTCGAAAGTGAACCTATCAGGGTTTTAAAGTGTATGGACATTCTCTCAAAAACCTGTACCNNGAAGTTGCTGAAGCTTTATCCGAATATGGGCGCCTTATAGGGATTGGCTTCCAGATGTACGACGATGTCCTTGATATGACTGCACCTGAAGAGGTGCTCGGAAAGGTTAGGGGCAGCGATCTCATGGAAGGAAAACACACACTTATTGTTATCGACGCTTTCGGAAAAGATGTGAAACTGGATATATTCGGAAAAGGTCA
>DUIO01000008.1 GCA_013330315.1 Methanosarcina sp.
CACTCTGCCCCGGGCGCCGCCTGTCCAGTTCTTTCTGGATATCAGCTTCGGAAAAAGGAAGCCCTGCGGGCAGCCCGTCAACCACAACTCCGACAGCCCTGCCGTGGGATTCTCCCCAGGTGGTGATTCGAAACATCTGCCCGAAAACGTTTCCAGCCATGCATCTTAAGTGGTTTTTTTGGTATTTGATCCTTGGGGTGAGGCAGGTTCGAGGTGCACAACAACATCAGTAACATCTTTGTATTCGGCCTTCAGCATTTTGCTTACTCTGTGCGCGATAAGATGCGCATCCTCAAGAGGCATGTCAGGCTGCACGAGCACATGCATATCTATCCGGATGTCACCCATGCCACCACGCGTCCGGATCTTATGGCAGCCCAGAACCCCTTCGACTCCCATAACAAGGTTACATATCTCTTGTTCCTCAAGCCTGGACATATCCAGCAGAACCTTTGAATTCTCTCTTATAATTCTGATCCCGGCTCTGAAGATAAGAAAAGATATGAGAAGAGCTATAAGGGGGTCAAGGAGAGGAAAACCCAGCTTCACGGCAGCCAGGCTTACTATTACTGAAAGAGAGACATAGAGATCGCTTCTCGTATGCAGTGAGTCCGCGATAAGAACCTGGCTCCTGAGGGCTAAACCCTGTCTGTATTCGTACCGGGTAACCATGTAATTGATGCACATCGTACCGATTATCACAAGAAAACTGATAGCTGTTACCTCAGGCATGCTCTGGACAAGAAAACGGTCAAGTGCATTTCGGAAAATCTCAAAACCCACATAAAGAAGGAGCAGAGCAATAAATACGGAGGCTACGGTTTCATATTTATGGTGCCCGTAAGGATGTTCTTTGTCAGGAGGGCGCGCTGCAATAAAACTTCCAACAAGACCTATAATATTCGAGACCCCGTCAAAGAGAGAGTGGTAACCGTCCGCAGTCATGCTGAGGGTACCGGTTAAAGTCCCGTAAATGATTTTAGCAAAAGCTACGACAAGGTTCAGGAAAAGTACAAGCACAAGAATTCGCTGGATCTTTTTAAACCTCTGAATCACCGGACAACACCCCCACTGACTTTAACCGCAAAATTTCAGAATTAAAAGTTAAAAAACTAAAGGCTAAGTAAGCCGGAAAGAACGATTATTGTATACTAACTTGCGTTTTTTTATATTATAATATTCTGCTGTCCTTAAAATGTAGACTATCCACAGTCAGGCAGTTAATTTAACATTATGTTTTTTTGGCACGGCTAAAGAATTAACCTTAACTTAACCGAAGCCTGTTGAGCAGATAGCTGGCAGCGCCCGTGAAGAAAAAAAGTAAAAAGAAAAGAAAAAAGAAGAAAAGAAAAAGAAAAATGAAAGTAAAAAAGAAGCTATTAGAAAAGGTATTTCAACAATTTGCGCCTGTCCATAACATATATGCTTCAACTATTTCCTGCCCTTCAAGGAAAATAAGCCCGTGATCTTTGCCGTACTCTTTTGATTTCTCTTTCGAAAGGGCTTTTCCGCTTTCATCGTCCAGCATTTCACAGACAACCATTGCAGGTGTAATTCCTGCCATACGGGCAAGAGCAACTGAAAGCTCTGTTTGTCCCATACGCTCATCAAGAAGCCCTGTGGCAGCTCTTAAGAGAGCAACGTGCCCTGGAGTCCTGAATTCATTTCCAAAACGGACTCCGTTTCCGGAAAGGGTTTCTTCCGTTATCTCCCCTATCTTCCTGATCGTAAGAGCCCTTTCGTTATCAGGAATACCCGTCCTTGTGTTCCTGTGGTTGACCCAGAGAGAGAAAGAGGAGTGTGAATCGTACTTGAGGTCACCGTCTTTTTCAACGACCTCTCCAAGGGAGTCATTGATCTTGCTTGCTTCCCGTACAAGGTCCGCCATAAAAGGAAGTTTGAGCTGCTTTGATGCCACAGGGTCAACAGCCACGCAGATAAGCCCGCCTGCATCTTTACGCATCCATTTTACGTCCTTAAAAGTGACAGCTTTTGCAGGAATCACAAGATCCGTTTCCCCTTCCCTTGAGTCCGAGTCATAGATCTGGATCATTTTTCCGGCACGCAAGGCTTCCAGTGCCCTGTTGATGTTCTCATTATTATATTTCAGACATTCGTATATCGTGCTCTCACTCATTTCTGTCCCTCCGTACCCTGCTTATTTAGCTGTGTCACAATTCTGTCTCCATCTTTTAATTTCAGGGCATCCCTGAGTTTTATCGGTGCAATAATCTCAATCAAATCCGAGGGATAATGTGTCCTGTCAGGAACGACAACAGCGGCTTCTATGCCTCCTACTTTGACAGGATAACATCTTCCGCCCCCGAAGGTGCGTTCCCCGTCATTAAAACCATCTATCCGGATAGCAGGTATTTCCTGAAGCCTTTTCCGGAGAGCTGAGCTGTTTTCTGAAAGCTGCACGTTAAGGGTTCCCGGGAAAGGTACGAAGTGAAGTTTTTCTTCAAATTGTTTCCTGTATCCGGGAATGTTTACATAATACTGGCCTTCGCCAAGGCCCTTAAGCACATTTCCTTCGAGTTCAAGAGTATCAGGCTCTGAAGAAAAGATCCTGCTGTACTCAACATATTCGTTCTTTAGGATTTCAATCCCTTTTTCTGTCATTTTTATCAACTGGCCACCGGGNNGAACTATCTTCCTTTCAATTAACCGTTCTTCTTCCATCTGCTTTAGCTTTCTTGCTGCGGTTTTGGAGCTGTCCCCCGTATGCTTGTGAAACTCACTGGAAGAGACCTTAACAGTTTTATTTACTGCCCCTCTGAGGGCAAGTTTCTTCAGGTATTCAATGTCCGGCACTGTCGGCACCCATGTTGCCTTAATTTTGAGATGCGTCTCAAATATGAGATAGTAGACTACGCATTTCAATATAATAAAACTTTTGATATTGAGCGAGGCAGTAGGAAATAGGAAGCATTATTCCTATTAGGATATAAAAAGCTTTACGAAACAATTAAGTAGAATAAAAAGAATTAAAAAACAGATCTGCCATGACACAGCATATCAAAATAGAATGTCCCTCATGTTCGCCTGAGGAAAAAGTCTCGCATGAACTGATAAAACTTGGAATAAGCCCCCTGGTGCACTGCCTTGAATGCGGGCTTGTTTACGTTGCCCCGGGAATAAAAACTCCTGAAAAAGTAAGCGTAAGGGTCTTCATAAATAGGATAGAACAGCCCTTCACCCGCTGGGTAAAACTCGATGCCGGAGAACTCCTGTGTGAAGATGAAGAGATTGTCCTTGATAAAGTAAAAACTGGCGAGTGCGGCCCATTTGTTATAATTTCTCTTCAGGTTGGAGTAAGAAGAGTGCCTTCCGCCCTTGCTGAAGAACTTGACACAATCTGGGCGAGGCCTCTGAATGAAATTGCCTTCAGAAAGAGGAAAAAAATAAGACAAAAACATCCGATGTCCTCGGGAAACGTGACATCTGCGGCTGGAACACCTACTTCACCGGGATATTTCAAAGCAGCTCAGGAAAGCTGATATAAATGGCCAATGTTATAAAAGGCAATTAATATTGCAGATCATTAATTTTATTTTGTAAATCATCAATTGTATAAATCTACGTTTGCCCATACCTTTTCTCATTAAAACCTTTTTTATTTCCAACGATTATTCCAGGGTACATTCTGGGAAGGATTACCGGAGAAGTTAAGTATTTAGTATTTTGAATCCATCTATTGATTAGACTATGATGAGAGAAATTGAAGTTGAATGTCCCTCATGTTCTCCGAAAGAAGAAATAGGGCATGAAGTACTTAAAGAAGGGCAGAGCCCTCTCGTTCGCTGTCTGGAATGCGGGCAGGTACACGCAGCAAAGATAAAAACTCCGAAATCAGTCAGTTTAAAGGTTATAGTTAGCAAGAAGGATATATCAAGCACCTACAAAACCGAACTGGATTCCGAAACTATCCTTCAGGTAGATGACGAACTGGTTGTGGATGACGAAGAAACAGGTTTAGTTTGTCCTATCCTGATTACAGCCCTTGATGCAGGAGGAAAAAGGGTCAAAGTAGCCAAGGCAGAAAACACAGAAACAATATGGGGAAGAGCCATCGATGAGGTGACCGTAAAGTTTTCTGCACAGGAAGGAACTGAAAAAACAGAGGTAATTGAAAAACGTGTTCCCGGAGATTATGAATTTGTTGTGGGAGCGGAAGAAAAAGTTGGGAATACCCGCCTTTTCATCAACAAAATAAAGATAAGAGATGGAAATTTCAGATCCAGAAAAGGCGATGTCGTACTTGCAAAATATGTGAAAAGGATTTTTGCCAGAAAGAAGAGGGATGGGTCTGGTCAACGCAGTTTCAGAAAAGGACCGTGGTGAGGATAAAAAGAGAAAGGAAGAAGAGGAACTGGAAAAGCTCCGCAGGCTCCTCGTAGAGGGGCTTGAAGGTTTTGTAGCGGACGAAAAAGTGCTCAGGGCAATGCTTCGCGTTCCCAGGCACAGGTTTGTTCCGGACTATGAGCAGAGAGCAGCTTATACGGACAGACCCCTGGAAATAGGCCATGGGCAAACAATATCTGCTCCTCACATGGTTGCTATTATGTGTGAAATCCTGGAACTCACCGAAGGGAATAGAGTTCTGGAAATTGGGGCAGGTTCCGGCTACAACGCTGCGGTGATGGCAGAGATTGTGGGAAAAACGGGGCATATATACACTGTGGAGCGCATAGAAAGCCTTGCAAATTTTGCAAGGAAGAATCTGAGAGAGGCAGGGTATAAGAATGTCACTGTTTTACTTGAGAACGGGTCAATGGGCTATCCCGGGTATGCGCCTTACGACAGGATAGCCGTAACATGCGCAGCTCCCGATATACCTGAGTCTCTGCTAGAACAGTTGAAGCCCGGGGGTATAATGGTAATCCCTGTAGGAAGCTATTCACAGGAGCTTATAAGGGTCAAAAAAGACAGCAATGGCAACATACATAAAAAAAGGAAAGGCGAAGTCATCTTTGTGCCCATGCTTGGTAAGCACGGCTTCCGAAAAGGCTTAGAATGAAAAGACTGACTTGGAAGTAGAAGAAAGACTCTGGAATAGGGCTATCCGGAATAAGGCTACAGCACTTATTTAATAAATTGAAGAGAATTAAATAAGGTATTAATAAGTGTGAAATTAACTACTGGATATGGACGTCGATATATACGAAGACTTTGAAGAAATTCGTGTCAAAGATGTCTATATAGTTGACGTCTTCAGCGACCCCACGCCTGTTGTGCTTCTTGAGAATTTAAAGGGAGAAATGCTTCCTATTTATATCGGACACCTGGAAGCCCTCTCTATAGGGAATGTGCTTAAAAATATCTCTCCTCCTCGCCCGATGGCGCACGACCTGATGGTTAACATCTTTGACCGTCTGGAAATAAAAATCGAGGGCGTAATGATTGACGACAAAGTGGACAAAGTCTATTATGCCCGCCTTCTGGTAAGAAAAGACAATAACGTAATGCAGTTTGATGCAAGGCCAAGTGACTGTATCGCCCTGGCTCTCAGAGTGGGAGCCCCTATAAGAATTCGAAAGAAAGTACTGGAATGTTCCGAGATAGAGATGGCCAGACTCGAAGGCGCACGCGTGATGAATATATTTGGTTGAAGCGCGCAGAACTCTTTTACGGAGCCGAGATCATATCTCAGAATTGAATTCCTTACTCTGAAAGACTATTTTCGAATTGTTTGATCGTCTCTTTTTTTCTTTTAGCAGGTAAATCTCTATAAGATTCATTATAAGCAATGATTCATTAAGACAAGAAATATTAGTAAATATGGGCTATTCATCTTTTTTTCCATAGAAGACTATAAATTAGTTCAAATAGAAATATCAATCATAACAATGAAGGGCCTGATTCATAGGTTTCCAGTTTGTTATGGTTACTTCTTTAATGATAAAATAGCAAAATATTTAATATAGTTTCATTTTTACAGAAATATTATTGCGTAATTTATCGAATGATTTTCAAATAAATTGAAAGAGAGTCATCTTTATGGATCAAAATGTTTCTATAATTGTTCCAGTAAAAAATGGGGAGCAAAATATTGAAAACTGCCTTAACGCAATTTTCAAACAAACAGTTGATCCATTGGAAGTAATTATTGTAGACGGCTATTCAACTGACAGAACTATTGAGATTGTTAAAAAATTTCCGGTAAAAATATTCTATGAGGATTATGGAACTGTAGGCGGGGCCCGTAGAGTAGGAGTTGAAAATTCAACAGGCACCTATGCAGCATTTACAGATTCCGATTGTATTCCTAAATTGGATTGGCTGGAAAATTTGATTAAGGAATTTAATGAAGATATTGTAGGTGTAGGTGGAGCGACAATTAACATTGGTAATGGAGTATGGAAGAAATCAATTGCTTTAGCATTGGATTCTTTTTTAGGAAGTGCAAATTCAGTTCAGGATAGAGCTATTAAGCGTAAAAAACAAGTAAAAAGCATCAGTGGTTGCAACTGCTCATATAGACGATTCGATCTTTTGAGAGTCGGAAACTTTAATCAAAATCTTGCCTTCAATGAGGATACTGAGTTAAACAAGCGGCTACTTAAGATTGGTAAAATTCTTTATACTCCAAATTCAATAGTCTACCACCATCAAGATCGTGGATTAAGAGAGTTCTTTAAACGGATATTTCTGTTTGGACAGGGCAGAGCAATCAATAAGTTAATTGATTTGCAGATAGCACCCCCTATACTTGCTCTGTTAACCCTGATCAGTCTTTTTGTAAGCTTAAAAGCATTTGAATTCATGATGCTGACATATATTGCAATTTTATTGTTCTTCGATATTGTAATTTTTTTCAAGCACCGTAAGATAATTTATTTATTTTCAGTTCCTGTTGTGTTTATCATAGAACATTTAGCTTATACACTTGGTTTCTGGAAAGGGATATTGAAAAGAAATTTTAGTGGTTATATCAGAGCGGATCAAAGTACACAATCGAGTTATAAATTCTCGAAAATTAAGTGATTACAAAGGGCCTATCCAAAAACCCGTAATACATTTTAAAAACATTGCCGAATGCAGGGTTATATTTACTCAGGCGCTATTAAGATGGCTCATTCCTTCCCCACAAAAATAGGAATTCCGCTTTCAGATTTTGAGAATTAAAATTAGAATTTTAAATCTGTTTAGGAGAGCCCTGCACAAGCTCCGAGTATATCTCCACAGTCTTTTTTGCGTGGGCTTCCCACGTGAACCCACGTTCCATTATACTTTTGCGCCCGAATTTTCCCATTTTTTCTCTCAGGCTTTCGTCCTTGAGCAGTTTAATAATCTTTTTCGATAACTCAATTGAATTTTTTGCAGGTATTAAATAACCGGTCTTCCCATCAATCATTAACTCCGGAATCCCGCCTACGTCTGTCGCTACAACCGGAACTTCACAGGCTAAAGCCTCAAGTACGACATTTGGTCTACCTTCCGAAAGAGAAGGTAGTACGAGAATATCCGAAGCTGAGATCCACACAGGAATTTTTTCATGGTTTACGGGTCCAATGAATTTTATGTGATCAATAATCTTAAGTTCCTGTGCCATTTTCACCAGTTTTTTTCTCAGACCATCGTCTCTTCCAACCAGATAGAGTTCTGTATCTGTGTTCACAAAATCTTTTGCAGCTTCTATCAGATAATCCACGCCTTTTATACTTCCAAGACACCCTGCAAATAGAACTATATTCTTATTTTCTGGCAATTTTAGCAGGTTCCTTGATTCTTTTTTCCCAAGGGGCTTAAACTTCTCAATATCAACACCATTTGGAACCACGGCGACTTTATCTTCTTCGATTCCCAGGTTAATCAGGTGAAGCTTTATATCATCACTGACAGAAAGAATGCTCTTGGCAAATTTCATAGTCTCAATAATCTGCTTTGAAGTATAGGATCCCTCGTAAGCAGTTATTCTTTCGAGTGTGCCAAGTGCGCTTACTACAAGGGGAACATTCCATTTTTTTGCAAGTCCTATCATCCCGTACCCGTCAGGATATGCAAAGTGTGCGTGAATTAAATCTGGTTGTGGATTTATGTTTTTAACTGCATATCTGGAAACAAAGTAAGCATATGAAAACCCACTTACAGAGTAGAAGTATTTTTTAGGAACAGCATATATGTAGCGTGGATAGTGAATGTCGTATTTTTCTGTATGCTCAACTCCGGGCAGTTTAGAAAAGTTGTGGTATGGAAAGCCAGAGAGAGGAATTACGAAAGCTTTTGGAGATAGGACTGTTACGTCCACTCCCTGGTTTGCAATTGAATCTATGCTCTGTTTTATGAATGTCCCAAGTTGAGGATAATACCTGCTAGGATACTCCTGGCATATTTCCATTACTCTCATAGCTTTTTCCCTATTTC